>JAJZCU010000329.1 GCA_021828935.1 Planctomycetota bacterium
CCGGGCAGGCGCCCGTGGCGTTGACGGCCCAGGGGCTGCCGTCGGGGCTTACCATGACGGAGGCCGGCGTGATCTCGGGCCAAATTGCCGCCGCCGGTGAGTATAAAGTCCGTGTGACCGCAAAAAATGGCGTGGGCGAAGCGCACCGAACGTTACGCATCGTTGCCGGCGAGCACCAATTGGCCATGACGCCCCCCATGGGCTGGAACTCGTGGAATGCCTATGGCATGGACAATAGCGCCAAGCGCACCATGGGCTCGGCCGATGCCATGATCAGCAGCGGTCTGGCTGCCAAGGGGTTTAATTATGTAAATATTGATGACGGCTGGCAGAATGGTCGTAACGCGCAGGGTGAAATACGCACGACGGCAAAATTTGGCGACATGAAAAAACTCGCCGATTATGTGCATAGCAAAGGACTGCGTTTTGGCCTGTATTCTTCCCCAGGAAAAGTGACCTGTGGGCAGCACACCGGCAGCTACGGGCACGTAGCCCAGGACGCGAAAACCTACGCCAGTTGGGGCGTGGATTACCTCAAATACGACTGGTGCAGCTATGGCAATGAGGTGCCGCAAAATCCCAGCCTGCAGCAATGTATGTATCCCTACGAGGAGATGCGACAGGCGCTGGATGCCGTGGATCGGGATATTTTCTTCAGCCTGTGCCAGTATGGTATGGGGCACGTATGGACCTGGGGCGGCCGCGAGCCGGTATGGGGCAACAGCTACCGCATCAGCGGCGACATCAACGACTCCTGGGGCGCCGTGGTGAACAACGGTTTTCGCGCCGACCGGGGGCTGTTTCCCTTTGCCGGACCGGGCCACTGGAACGATCCGGATATGCTGGTGGTTGGCTACGGCAGCTTTGAAGATGGGCCGCTGCATTGGAGCAAATTAACGCCCGGTGAGCAGCAAACGCATATCACGCAATGGTGCATGTTGGCCGCTCCGCTGCTGCTGGGGTGTAATCTGGAGCATCTTAACAAGTTCACCATTGACTTGATGACCAATACCGAAGTGTTGGCCATCAATCAGGATGAAATCGGCGTGCAGGCGCAGTGCATTAACAGGAACCGCAGCACCGGCGTCCAAATTTGGGCCCGGCCACTGTGGGATGGCACAGTCGCGGTGGCGTTGTACAACCTTGGGTTGTTGCCGGCGAGGGCCAACATTCCATCGTGGAGCTGGTTCGACATGGTGCTTACCCCCGGCCAGAAGGTGCTGCGCGACAAGCAGCCCGTACGCGACTTATGGAAGCGCAAGAACCTGGCCGAACAGGATGGGCTCGATATGACCGTGCCGGCCCACGGGGCCATCATGCTGAAGATCGGCCACCCACGAATGGAAGAATGATCCATGCCAGTGCAGCCCCCCCTAATTGAAACTGCTTGAAACGGTTTGAAATGGGGGCTAAATCTTTTGGCCCCGTCCGGGAGGGTTCGTCAACCCCTCCGGCGTCGGGCTTGGAATGTCTATGTTGCGGTCGTCACGGCCAGTTTGATCACTTGGCGCCGCGTTGTTAGTTTACTATTTCTGCTTAATATCAAAAGGAAACACGCACATGCCCATGTCCCGTAAAACAAAATCCTGTATCATGCTGTCCTGCGCCACGCTGGCGCTTTCGGTGGGTTGCCTGCGGGCCTCCGCCGCGGTGCGCTTCGCAAGTATTTTCTCAAACGATATGGTTTTGCAGCGCTACATGAAGGATCCGGTATGGGGCATGGGCACACCCGGCCAGACGGTAAAAGTGTCCTTTGCCGGTCATACAGTTTCAGCACAGGCGAACAACAAAGGACATTGGATGGTCAGGCTGCCGGCCATGCAGGCCGATGCCAAGCCACAGACTTTGACGGTTCAGGCGGGCGGCAGTACCAGCAGCGTGAAAGATGTTCTGGTAGGCGACGTGTGGCTTTGCACCGGACAATCCAACATGACGTACAGCCTGACGGGCTGGACCCCCGGCGGCCACGGCCATGCCGCGGTTGCCAAGGCCAACTACCCGTTGATTCGCATCGTTGATGTACCGCAAAAAACCGCGTCTCAACCGCAGGATAGCTTCAAGGGGTCGTGGCAGGTGTGCAGCCCCAAGACCATTGGTAACTTTTCAGCGGTGGGCTATTACTTTGGGCGCGATTTATTTCGCAAACTGCATGTTCCCATCGGGCTGATTGAATCGAGTTGGCCCGGCACGCCCATTCAACCCTGGACGCCGCTGTCCGCGGTGCGCGATACGCCCCAATTGCATAGCGATTACCTGTGGATAAAAAGCATGGAGAAGCAATACGAGGCACAGAAAAAGGCCTTTGCCACGGCGATCGCCGCGTGGTTACCCAAAGCTCGCGCTGCGATCAGCGCGGACCAAGCGATACCCAATCCCCCCGCCGAACCGTCGAATTTCATAACGGACCCGGGCTATACCTCCCTTTACAATGCCATGATCCATCCCTTAGTTCCCTTTGCCATACGCGGTAACATTTGGTATCAGGGCGAAAGCAACGTCAACGACACTTTGTATTATGTGCGTCTAAAGGCGCTGATCAAGTCGTGGCGCAAGGCCTGGAATGAGGGAAGTTTTCCGTTTTATCTGGTGGAAATTGCCCCGTTTTATTACGGCAATCCGAAGACCGGTGAACCCGTGGTATGGAATGCCCAGGAAAATGTGGTGCGCACCGTTCCCAACACCGGTATTGCCGGCACCCAGGACATCGGCACGCTGCATGACATACACCCGTTTGATAAACGCGATGTGGGCTACCGTCTGTCGCTCTTGGCCTTGGCCAAAACTTACGGGCAAAAGGGTTTTGTGTATGCCGGCCCGATGTATAAATCCATGACCGTTTCCAATGGCAAAGCCGTGATTCATTTTCAATATGCCAGCGATGGTTTGGTTTCGCGTAATGGCAAACCACTGAACTGGTTTCGAATTGCCGGTAAAAACAAGAAATTTGTAAACGCCAAGGCCACCATTGTGGGCGACACCGTTGTGGTGCAGTCCCCGGCCGTACCCCACCCCACCGTGGTGCGATTTGCATGGAATCAGATTGCAGTGCCCAATTTGATGAACAAAGCGGGCCTGCCGGCGCTGCCGTTTGACACCAACGATGTTATGAAGCCCACCGTGCCACAATAACTTGGCAATTGGCTTACGAGCCGGTCGTTGCGTTGGCCGGCATGTTTGAACTCTTTGAACTGCGTCATGGCCCAAACCCGCAAGTGCCCGTGTGCGGCGGCACTGCGGGTTTGATGCAAACCAAAGGAATTATTTTATGCGCTTGAAATTCTCTGGCTGGTTGGCCGCTGTGAGTGTGGCTGTTATGTCGTCGCTGGTTCTGGCGCCGCGCGGCGCGGCTGCGGCCCCTGCGGCACGCCCTTCCAATCTGCCGCAGTTTAAAAAGGCCAACCCGGCGCTGCATCCATTTATGGGTTGGAGCAGTTGGAGTTCAATTCGCGGCGGGGTGGATGCGAAAATCGTAAAGGCTCAGGCCCGTGTGATGGCCAAACGGCTCAAACGTTTTGGCTACGACTATATCAACATTGACGGCGGCTGGCAGCAGGGCTTTGACCGCTATGGACG
>JAJZCU010000005.1 GCA_021828935.1 Planctomycetota bacterium
CGCGTTGACCAAAACTTCCACTACCGCTGCTATGCGGGCGGCAGCCCGTGGGCGGCATGGTCTGGCCGCGCGCCGGCCAACCGCCGGAGTTGCTAGGGAATTCAGACTTGCTCTTGGTGAGCCGATCGTGGGGCATGACCTTGCGCATGGCGCAGGGCCGCGAACATCAGAATGTGTTGACCGAGGCCCTGACCGCTTCCAACCATGAACTGGGAGCATTGCAACAACAAATGGTACGCGCCCGGAGCCTGGCCCACTTGGGCGAGATGGCGGCCGGCGCGGCGCACGAAATGAATAATCCTCTGGCCGTGGTCTGCGGGCGCGCCCAGTTGCTGGCCGGAAAGCTTTCCGATCCTGCCGCCAAACAAGATGCCCAGCTTATCGCCCAACGAGGCCAACGGCTCAGCCAGATCATCACCGACATGATGGAATTCGCGAAGCCCGAGAAGCCGCACTTGCAGCCCATCGCCCTGTCCGCGCTGGCGGAACAGGCCATTGCTGACGCCGTAATTCGCTGCGGGGGGGCCGAACACACGCCGTCGGTTACGCTCACGGCCGGCCGGGATATACCGGCGGCCATGCTTGATGCAACGCAGATTCGCAAGGCGGTAGTGGAAGTTTTGGTCAACGCGCTACAAGCGGCGCAGGCCGGGCAGAACGCGGCAGGCGCCCAGGCGGTGCGCGTGCTGGTGCAGCATGACCCTTTGGACGAGCAAATTATTATTCAGGTCATCGACCGAGGCCCGGGCATGACCGAAGCCACCGCGCGGCAAGCCTTTGCGCCGTTTTTCTCATCCAAACCGGCCGGACGACAACGCGGCATGGGCCTGTCCAAGGCGTTGCGCTGGGTGGAACTGCACGGAGGCACCATACGTCTGGATTCAATGCCAAATGGCGGAACAACGGCCGTGATCATTCTTCCGGTAAACCATGGCGCGGCCAGCGCCGCCGACAAAAGTGCGATAGCGGCGCCCGCCACGACCGCCCCTGTGTCCGGCACGGTTGGGCCACGGTTGAACTCCCCGGCCGCGGGGCCGTCCGCTGAGGCTTTAACGCCGCAAATTCTTTCACAAAACATGGCTCCGGGCCCGCAAGCCACCCCGGTCTTAAGTCGATAACTTTATTAGGCCCGCGGACCGTGCGGCCCGGCTGGTAATACGCCGGTCCGGCTCCGCCTGCGACGCGCCGATGAATGGCGCCGCCGGGCCAACGGAGCTTCAGTATCACTTAAAAGGGAGAAAGCATGGCTTCCAGCCTCCACGCCGTTCCCGGCGGTTCGACTGAAACCTTGGAAATTCTGGTCATTGACGACACCCCCGCCGCGCCGGAGGCCATTCGGGATGCGTTGTCCGCAGAAGGGGCCTGCGTGCGCGCCGTGGCCTCGGCCCAGCAAGCGCTCGACGAAATCCGCCGCCGCGCCGCCCACGTAGCCATTGTAAACATGGATGCCCCCTGCGCTTTAGGCGGAATGGGCGCCGCAACATTGGAATCACTGCATCGGGACTGCCCGGATGTGCAAACACTGGCGCTAACCAATCAGCGACAGGCGGACATCTGTTTATCCGCTTGGCGCGCCGGGGCCGGCGATCTGCTGTTCTTCCCGGCGGACGCCGCAGCGCTACGTCAATTGGTGACGGCGGCGCGGCAGCGGCTGGCGCGGCAGCAACAGGTTGCCCACCGCAATGAGCGCCTGCGTGACATGTGCCGACGCTTAAGTAAATCGCGCCAGGAGATCAGCCGCCAGGTGGATGTGCTGTGCCAGGATTTGGTGAAAGGCTACCAGACGCTCGCGGAGCAACTGCAGCACAGTCAGGAGCATCTGGAATTTTCACAGACCCTGCGCGGCGACCTGAATATCGAATCGCTATTAAGAAAGACTATGTCTTATCTTCTTAACAAGCTTGGCGCGGTGAACGCCGTGGTGTTTCTGCCCGGAACCGACAATGTTTTCCTGCTGGGCGCCTATTTGCGTCACGACACGGAATCGGATGAGGCCTTGATTGCGGGCATTCGCGATACGCTGGTGCGCCAAGTGACCACGCGGGAGGAACAATTGCATTTGGAGAACGACGCCCAGGCACGGGACGCGTTCGCGCACGATTTTGGCATGCTCACCGGCCGGTGCTGGTCCGCCACGGCGCTGCGCGCCCCCGAAGCCGATGACCGCGAGTGCATGGGCGCGCTGGTGATGTTCCGCAATCAGGATCGTCCGCTGACCGTCGCCGACCGGCAAACCGCCGCCGGCGTGTCCGATATACTCGCGGCGCAGTTGGCGAAAGTCATCCGCATTCATCACCGGGGCGATCTGACCATGGAAGATTTAGGTGACGCTCCTGAATCCTTTGAACAAAACGACGACAGTTTTCCAGAAAGCTGACCACGCAATGGGGTTTTATACGCAGGCGTGTTTTCCGCCACGCCGGGGCATCCGGATGTCCGCAACCCCCTCGCCGCTTGCGAGCCGTGGTTTAAGAATCGGTTAAACCCGGCAGCGCTAGACCGATAATTTCTGGCAATACCCTCCGTCGCCGGATATACTTGTGCCAGATGAAGGTTCTAGCCAGCAAGTTCCTGAGGGGGGTCTGCTGAGGCGCCACAACGCCCGCGCCCACGGTGCAATTCAGGTTCGCTTGAACTTTTACGCCGTTTTTTTTTGGCTAAATTCGATCAACGCACCCACAAAAGCGGGCGGCGCCGCTGACCGATAAAATAATTGCGTTGGCCTGTTCGCAGGCGCAACACCGGTGCAGGACGAACGGGAAGATGCACCGGGATCAGGGCCCGGAACGCCAAGAGAGTTTCTGCCATAACCAAGGAAACCCACACCCTATGGCCCCAGCGACTGCCCTAGCTCCGCTTACCCCCACAACGGTGTTGACCCCGTTCATGCCGGTGTTTTATGTGTCATTTCTTGTGACACTGATATTAACGCCGCTGATGCGGGCGTTGGCGCACCGCAATGGAATTGTGGACGTGCCGGACGGTCGCCGCAAGGTTCACACCCAGCCCATTGCTTACTTAGGCGGCGTGGCCACGTTTTTTGGGTGGCTGGCCGGCATCACGATTTCGGCGTTCATCCCCGTACCGCACGAAGGCCGGCATTTGGCGTTGCTGGTGCCGCCGGGCGTGCTCATGGGCGCGCTGACGGTCATGCTCTTCGGCCTGATGGATGACGTTTATGGCCTGCCCCCGCGAATCAAGCTATTTGGGCAATTCCTGGCCGGCGTATTTTTGTTCTTATTTTCGATTGATCCGCAGGGATTCATTGGCATCCGCCTGGACATGGCCAACATGTTGATCATGCCGCTGGAACGCTACGGCGTGATCAGCCCGTTTCAAGTCGCATCCCCCCATTTGTACGCCATTATCGCCACGGCCCTCAGCGCCGCGCTGGTGATTTTTATTATTGTCAGTTGCTGCAATGCCACCAACCTGCTGGACGGCCTGGACGGGTTATGCAGCGGCGTAACGGGAATTATGGCCGTGGGCTACCTGGTTCTGGCGGTGCATTTGGCTATTACCAATATACCGTCGCCGGGCGTGATGTCCGTAGACCCCACGCGCCTGACCCTGGCCCTGGCCCTGCTGGGCGCGGTGCTGGGTTTCCTACCGTTTAATTTTAACCCCGCCAGCATTTTCATGGGCGATACGGGCAGCATGTTTTTAGGCTTTATCTGCGGCACCATGATTGTGATGTTCGGCGCGGACGGCATTGCCCGCTGGTTTTTGGGCGCGGTGGTGGTCTTTGGCCTGCCGATGTTGGACACCTTGCTGGCCATCGTGCGGCGCAAGCTTAATGGGCGACCAATTTTCTCCGCTGATTCCAGCCATTTTCACCATTTTCTCATTCGCCGGGGCATGAGCGTACGCAAGGCGGTATTGATCAGCTACGGGGTGGCGGCGCTGTTTGTAAGTTTCGCGTTGGTGGTGGTGGTCATACCGACGCGCCTGGCTTTGGGCGTGTACATGGTGCTGTTTGGCTGGCTGGTGGTCAGCGCGTTTAAGCTGGGCATGGTATTCCAACAAAAATCTGTTTCACCCGTGAACCGTACTATTATCAGCTTGGAAAGCCCGCACCAGGAAGCCATCAACGAAAACCAGGTGGCCGCCAAGCTGGCGTCTTAAACGCCGCCCAGACGGGCGCCGCGCAAGAGATTGGATAACGCAACCATGGCCTGCAGTATTATTTGCAAAAGATTTTCCCGCATGGTCGTCGGCGCCGCCATGGCGACGCTGTTGCCATTGGCGCTGACGAGGGGCGGATGCGCGCGCGCTCAGGAATCTGCGGCGTTGGGCTTTACGAGCTCCGTGAACCCGCGGAACGCCGGCGCGGCGATCAATCTGGACATTCCGTTGGAAAGCGTTGCCCCGGCCCAGGCAACAACCGCTGCGGCCAGCATTGCCGCGCTGCCGGCGCGCGAACGCCTGGTCGTGAGAAAAGCCATCGCGCGTTTTAATTCCGGCGAGTACCGCGCCGCCACGCGCACCCTGCGCCCCACCGTGGAAGACGAGCGCGCCACTCCCGCTGTTCGCCAGTTTTATGCCATTACCCTGTTTGCGCAAGATCGCGTCTCAACGGCGGCCTATGAACTGTTGCGCGCCGCGAAGAAGAATCCCCGTGGCTTTTTTCATAATGCATTCGTGAAACAGGCCTATCGGCACAATTCCGATTTTGCCAGCCACCTGCGGCGCGCCCGGCGCTATTGCCGCCACACGCATCAGGCGGAACTGGGCCTTCTTGGGGCGTATTATCAATATTTGGCGGGGCATAAAACCGCCGCCGCGCAGGCGCTGGCGCTGATCAAACCGCGCCGCCGCGACAAAACCTGCATCGCCGCCCTGCGCGTGCAGCTGCGGCAAATCATCGCCGCCGCCCACGCCGCGCGCACGCCCGCCGTGGCTACAAGCGCTCCCCTTAAAAAATAATCACCCATTCGGCCGCTGGCGCCCCGCCATCCAAGTGGAGGCGCCGTGCCCCCTGGTCCGTAGAGAAACTTTTCGTGCCTGTGGCCCATCCCCCATTTCTGCGTCCGCGGCATTGAGCACCCGCGCCCCGCGCGTATAATGCACGCACCGTGGCCGCAATGAGCGCCTGCGCGAATTTGGAGTCCACACCCATGCCAACAGATGAAACCGATCCGGAAATTTCCCGTCGAACCATGCTCAGCTCCGGCGCAAAAAAGGCCATCGGGCTGACCGTGCTCGCCGGCGCGGTGGCCGGCCTGGCGGCCTGCGCCATGGATATGCCCACCCGTCCGGAAGTCACCTCCGGTGTGGTGAATATTGGTCCCGCCGCGGACTACCCGGCCGGAACCGTCGATTCGCAATATGTTAAAAAATACGGCGTCTGCATCAGCAACGACGGCGGCACAATTACCGCCATCAGCCCCGTCTGCACGCACCGGGGATGCTTAACGCACTGGAATCCAAACAAAAACGAGTTTATCTGCCCCTGTCACGGCAGCCGGTATGACATTGAAGGGCTGGTGGTTCACGGCCCGGCCACGCATCCGCTGCATCGCGTGCCGACGCTTCGCAGCGCCGACGGCACACTGTCGGTAAATCTCACCGCGTTAAACAGCCAGCCCTATCCGTTTCAGAAGCACCGGGAGTGAACCCAGATGGCGCATAACCCGGTGATGGAAATCCCGGGCCACTTTCCGCCCGCGTAGCGCTCCTGCCGTTCGGGTGACATTTGACGCTGGCATCGGCCACAGTTGGCCCTTATAGTAATACACGCGATGCAGTGCATGATTTGGCGAACGCATGAAACCTGAAGACATTATCGAATTACAGCCCCCCAAACTCGGGCCGATGGAAAACATTTTCGTCCCCGCCATCCTGGCTGGCCTGGGCACCACCATTATGCATTTGTTCAAATCGGTAGGCGGGAATACCCGCACGATGCAATATCCCGAGGAACGCCGGGAGGACATGCCCGTTTTGGAAGGAGGCATGGACATTCAAAAATACCGCGGCGTGCATCGTCTCAATCGCGATGAACAGGGCCGCGTGAAATGCGTGGCCTGTTACATGTGCGCCACGGCCTGCCCCGCCCATTGCATCCACATTGTCGGTGACGCGGCGCCCTGGGCGGACCGCGAAAAATATCCCATTAAGTTTGACATTGACGAATTGCGCTGCATTTATTGCGGCATGTGCGAAGAAGCCTGCCCCGTGGACGCCATTGAATTAACTTATGAGTACGACATCGTAGGCTTGACGCGCCAGGAAATGGTGTTTGACAAGGAAAAGCTGCTGGCCATGTACGATAAGACCGCGGCGCGTAAGCCGATGTGAACGCCGGGCAATTTGCGCCGGAAGTAATTCGTGAACAAATATGCCGGGGGGCAGGACGACAAGCATGGGTCCGCGCAGCAAACCATCAGCGCATTACGAAGCCGCATTCGAAGATTTTCTTCGCCGCAAGGGCCTGCCGTACATCGCGGTGGATGAGGCCAAAAAATCACTATTCGCCGACGCAAAACTGAAAAGCTTTGACTTCGCCGTCTACCGCCCCACCGGAAAAAACCTGTTGGTTGACGTAAAGGGCCGCGCCTGCCGCAGCGGCACAACCTCACTGCAAAATTGGACCACGCGCGAAGACATTGACGACCTGCGGCAATGGCAGGACCTTTTTGGCGAAAGTTTTCTTGCCATTTTCCTCTTCGTTTACCATTGGCCTGACCGCCCGGAAACCGCGCCATTTAAGGACATGTTTCAGTTTCAGGAGCGCTGGTACGGCATGTTGGGCATCACCGTGCATGATTATCGCAAAGCGATGCGTGCCCGATCCGAATCTTGGGGGACGGTTCACATGCCCATGGCCGATTTTCGCCGGTTGGCCAAACCGTTCGAGGACTGGCTGTAAGGCCGACGCGGGTCAACGACCGCGGTGTTTATTCACAAATCACCCCGGCGACGCGCAGCGCCCGCCCATAAAGCCGCGACCGCGGGTCGCGCCCGGCAAGCCGCAGGCGCAGGCGAACACGCGGTTTCATCCACAGATTTACACAGATTACCACAGATTCGAACGACGACGGCGACGAAATGAACGCATATATATATCCCCAGGCTTGCCGGGCGGCGCCGCGACGGTGTGCCTTGTGAAATAATAGCGGCGGGCCGCCGACCCCACCGCAACCCCAATGGGCGAACCGCGTTAATAGGATATAACGCCAGCACGAACACCTGGGGCGTCGTCCAACGGGGCGTGTGCTCGCCATATGGCAAGCCAAAAAACCGGCATGTCCAGTATGGCGACGGAGCCCCTTCCAATGTTGGCGGGGCGGCCTACGGTGGGCGCCCGGCGCGCCGCGGGTAATAATAAGGCAGTGGCTGATTGTGCGCCAATGGACGCCACCGCCCCCGAAATGAAGGTCATAGCAAAAAATGAAACTATTCGGGTATTCGATCAATTCCGCGGATGATGACGGGCCGCTGGAACTTCGCGAAGTTTCGCTCCTCCTTTCAATCGAAGAGATCGAGGTTTTGGCTGCGTTTGCACGGGACGCGAAGGCGCGGTTCACAAGCTGCTCGCCCACGTCGGGCCAGTCGCATGTGCATCTCAGGGACACCCCTGAAGGGCGGAATGCGTCGGGGCCGGACCTGGTCATCGTTTACCGTGACGCCGAGGAACCCCCCGCCCAAGGGCCACCGCCGAATCTTATGGATGGTAATCTCTCGGGCGGCGACGGATTTCACGCCGGTCTGTGACTTGTTCTGGCAGTGGCGTTCCTGGACCGGTTGGAGGCCGTCAAGCTTTTGGAACCGCTCCGGGACCGCGGGCCAATCCGCTGTGACGGGCAGCCGCCATGGCGGCGGAACCCCCGGCAAAATGGTGTTTGTTCGCGGGCCGGGGCGGCGTTAAAATCCCGCAAATGCGCAAAAAGGGTATGCATGCTTTGCCCTGATGCAAACGTTGATGGAAGCCCAGGTTGGCGCGCGCCTGGCGTCGGCGGCCTCGCGCGGACGGGCGTGTGTCGGCACGCCGTTGCGCCCCGGCAACCGACGACGGCGAACGCTCCGTTCGCGCTCCAAAGCTACGCCCAAGGCGGCAACGGCGTTGCCGCCGGTTATTCCGATCCTCGGGCCGACCATACGGGCCGTGACAAGTAGTTGGGTCGGCAAAACCTTTAAAAGCTATTGGAACTGGACGGGGGCCGTGAAGGGTAGGATCAATGAGCCCAGATTCGACTTTCTTAAAAATTCCGTCAATTCCGCAGCCGTTACCCGAGGAACGAAGATGCAGCCGCTCATTGCCCGCCAGTCAATAGGCCCGGCATTTTTCGTGTCCATGCTCGCCGCCGCTTGTGCCAACATTGCCGGATGCTGCCTCGCGCCCCGTTCCGCATTTGGTCGGCTGCGCCCCTCGCAGCTCGAAGAACCGCGCGTCGTGCGGCTGCCCGGCGGGCCGTTGGCCGGCCGCGACAGAGCGGGCATCACGCGGTGCCCCTTGGGCACCAGGGAATATTGCCTGTGGTATCGCGGCGGCCGCATATTCGTGCTCAACGGCGAAACCGGCGGGTTTAGGCTGGCAGCTACGGTCCCGTTACACTTGGATTCTGTAGTAGCACCGCGTAGCGGACGGAGTGTCTTTGTGACCGGCGATCGCGGCTGGATGCGGGTCGGCCTCGACGGGCGCTTCCGTGGCCCACTGCGCGCCCCGGCGCGGCGCATTGGCGCGCTTGCCGTTTCGGGTAAGCGTGGGCTCATCGCCGCAATAACTGGGAAATCGAAAATCATCGTTTGGAGGCGCGGGGCGCGTCGCCCGGCGGCAATTCTCCAGCCGTTGCCGGTGGCGCCGTGCCCGGCGACCTCGCTGGCACAGTGCGGACTCCGTGTTTTTTTCTCCCGCGGCGGCCATTATCTGTTCGGGTGCGGCCCCACCGGGTATCGCTGCTGGGCGATCGCCCACCGCGACGGAGCCTACGTCTTCCACAATATCCCGGTCCCGATTATAAGAAATGCCGTCGGCGCTCGCCCGTCCCCGCGGGGGCGCCATCTGTTTGTTTGGACGAGGGGGGCGCTGCCGTACCTGACGACCTGCTGGCGGCCGCAAACCATTTTTATGCTTCCCTGGCCAGCCCCGCGCGGCCGCGGCCTCACCGCGCCCAAGCTGACGGCCGTCGCCATGGGCTACCCCGGCCGCTCGTGGCCCGACCCGGCGCTGCACGTCTCGCCGAACGGTCGCTGGCTGGCGATCGGCCGGACCGTGTTCGATCAGCGCGACCGACGTTTGTATCGCTGCGAGGGAACGTCAAGAAAGGCATTCTCGGACAACAGCCGGCAGCTCGCGGTGCTCGGACGACCTTCGGTGAGGATTTACCGCCTTCCGCGTTAATTAAAACGAGCGGGCTTCCCGGGCCGCTACCAAATGTTTGGGGCAAGGATTTCCATGTGGCAATTGGCGTATCACCATATTTATGAAATGTTTTCGGCAATAACCGTCTGTGCTGGCCGACGACCACGGCCCGGCGCTTACGCTTTCGGCTCTGATGGGCGGCGGCGTGCGGCCGCGGTCGCGGCATTTTTCCATTTGCCGGAGATTTCGCGCCCGAGAACCAAAATCCCACTTACTACTTCGTCTTATTCTGTTGTGCCGCGGCTACCGCTTTCGCCGCCCGCCGGGGCTTTGACTGTTGCCAGGATCACGCGTTCCAAGTGTTCGGGGTCCACGGGCTTGGTGAGGTGCGTTGCGAAGCCGGCGGCTTGAGTGCGAATGACGTCGTCTTCCATGCCAAAGCCAGTAAGCGCGATGGCGGGCGCGGCATCGGGACGGCGGCGGCGGAGTTCTGATATGAAATCCAGGCCAGTGCCGTCGGGTAGCCCAAGGTCGCTAACGATCACGTCAAACGGTTCAGCCAATGCGGCATCCAACGCGCGGGCCACGGTTCCGGCCAGCGCTACTTGGTGGCCCGAGGCGCGCAACAGCCGCTGCATGACGTGCGCGGTATCGGCGTGGTCTTCCACCAACAATATCCGCAGGGAAGCGGGCGCTGCGGCCGTCGGCGGCGGCAACTGGAAGCCGGTCCCGGTTTTTGTATTCAGCGTTACCGGCAATTCAACGGCAAAGACGGCGCCCTTTCCCGGCCCGGCACTGGAGGCGGTGACGCGCCCGCCGTGCAATTCCGTGAGCGTGCGGGTAATGGCCAGTCCCAGCCCCAGGCCGCCAAACTGCCGCGTGATGGCCGTACCACCCTGCTCGAAGGCATTAAATAAGTTGGGAATTACCTCCGGATCCATCCCTATGCCGGAGTCGTGGACTTCAACGCGAATGCAGTCGCCAGCGTCGCGCGAAACGATGGAAATGGCGCCCTTTGAGGGGGTGAATTTGACGGCATTCTTTAACAGATTCCAAAAAATTTGCCGGATGCGGGCCCCGTCGCCTTGGATATGAAAGCGTTTTGCGTGAAGGGCCACCGTGGGCGCAATATGCTTGTCGGCAAAATCCTGATGACACATGTCCACCACATGATGCAGGGCCGCATGAACATCAATTCGCGTGCGCACGAGTTCGAGTTTTCCTTTGGCAATGCGCGTCAAGTCCAGCAGATCATCAATGAGCCGCGCTTCCAGTTCCACGTTGCGCTTCACCAGGCGCAAATCTTCGCGCACTTGCGCGGGCAATTCGCCTTGTCGCTCCAGCGTGGCTAACGCGCCCAGCACCGGCGCCAGCGGCGTGCGCAGTTCATGCGAAAGCACCGCCAAAAATTGGTCCTTCGCCTGGCTGGCCTGTTCGGCAGCCTCCTTGGCCTCCTTTAATGCCAACTGTGCCATGGTGGCGTCATGGACATCGCTCACGGTGCCCACCCATTCAGCAACCTCCCCGTTTTCATTAAGCATCGGAACGCCGCGCGAAACCATGTACCGGTATTGCCCATCGCGCCGGCGGAGGCGATAGACCGCGTCGAGTATTTTCCTTTGCGCTACGTGCTCCGGCCAAATTTTGGCCATCGCGGCGGCGTCATCCGGGTGTAAGGCATTCAGCCATCCATTGTTTTTATATTCAGCGAAAGTTTGGCCGGTAAAGGCCTCCCAGGCGGGAATCTCAGTGACAATCCGCCCGTCCCGACCGGTGGTCCAAACCAGGGCGGATGTGGCTTCGGCCAAAGAACGGTAGCGGTTTTCGTTAATCCGAATGGCCCGCTCATTTTGTTTTAGCGCGCTAATGTCAGAAATAGAGCCCATGACCAGGTCGTCGGCGTCGCCGAGTTTCAAGGCGCCGATGAGCACCCATATCCGTTGACCATCCTTTCGTATGAATTGCTTTTCGTACAATTCGCAACGGCCGGCCAGCCGGACCTGTTCGCCGGCGCGCGCGTCGGCCTGAGCAAACTCCGGCGGGGTCATCACCGCCCAATTCACGCGGCCGGCGAGCAGATCTTCCTGAGTACGCCCAACCATGTTAAGGAAAGCATGGTTGGCGTCTACCACTGTTCCATCGAATTTCGCGACGATAATACCGGTGACGCTGACGTCGAAGAGTTGCCGGAAGCGTGCTTCGCTTTGCCGCAACGCCAGGCTGGATTGGCGGCGCAACCGCGCCAAGGCCAACATGCCACCGATGCGCGCCAATAGTTCTCGCGCGTCAAAGGGCTTGACAATATAATCATCGGCGCCGGCTTTAAGACCATCCACCCGCGCTTCCGCGCCAGCGCGGGCGGACAGCATGATCACGGGAATGTCGCGCATTGCGGAATCGGCGCGCAGGGCGCTTAGCAGGCCAAAGCCGTCCAGGCGCGGCATCATCGCATCGGTAAGCAACAAATCTGGCCGCCTGGCGCGGGCCGCCGCCAGCGCTTCCTGCCCGTTGCTCACGCATTGCACGTCCCAGTACGGGGCCAGTAATCTGGAAACATATTGGCACATATCAGCGTTGTCATCGGCCAGGAGAATATGCGCACGGCGACCGCCGTCGTCGTGGGCAAATTTCGCGAGAGCGTTGGGCCCGGAGTCACCGTCGAACAGCACATCTGGCTGATTTCCGTCATCGGCTTTGGCCGCGCCGGGATTATCCATCCAACGCAGCGCTTCATCCGCGAATGCCCGCGCACTAGCGGCCGCCTTTTCGGGGCCGGCCACCGCCGCCGCCATAAGCTCCGCGGGCAGATGCGCACAGCCAAATGGCACGGCCACGGTGAACGTACTGCCCTGACCAAGCACGCTGGAAACCGTGACCTCTCCCCCATGCAGGCGGACCAATTCCTGAACCAGGGCCAGCCCGATGCCGGAGCCTTCGTGCGTGCGGCCCTGCGCGGTTTGCACGCGGTGAAATCGCTCAAAAATCCGGCCCACTTCATCTTCGGGAATTCCCAGGCCCGTATCGGCCACGGCGAGTACCGCATGATCCCCCCGGGCCCGCAACGTGACCGTGATGCCGCCCTTGAACGTGTATTTAAACGCG
Source organism: Planctomycetota bacterium (assembly GCA_021828935.1). Classification (GTDB taxonomy): domain Bacteria; phylum Planctomycetota; class Phycisphaerae; order WQYP01; family WQYP01; genus JAJZCU01. The sequence goes on from JAJZCU010000005.1 coordinate 12,407, forward strand.
TTGGACAATAAATTTAATACAATTTTTTCCCACATGTCGCGGTCAACGTGTACCGCGTCGGGCAAAGGCGGGCAATCCACAGTAAAGGCGAGATCCGCACGCTGGGCCACCGCACGAAAATTGCTGGCAAGGTCGGCGGTCAGCGCGGCAAGATCAACCGGAGCGTACGCAGCTTGCACGCGCCCGGCCTCCAGACGTGAAAACTCCAGCAGGTTATTGACCAGCCGATGCAACCGCTGAGCATTGCGCCGAACGGTCTCCAGGCGTTGCCGGTCATCCGCGGAAAAATCGTGCGCGCGGTCGGCGGCAGGTTCCTGGGCGTCGGGGGGCGGACGCGAGAGAATTTCCTCCAGCGGACCCAGCAGCAGCGTCAGCGGGGTGCGAAACTCATGGCTGATATTGCTAAAGAAAGCGGTCTTCGCACGGTCCAATTCCGCCAAGGTCTCGGCGCGGCGGCGCTGGTCTTCATAGGCCCGCGCATCGGCCAGGGCGCCGGCGATGTGGCTGGCCATTAATTCATAAAAGCCTTGGTAATCGGGGTCGAGCCGTTTCAGCGGATTCACCCCCGCGAGCACGAATCCCGCCGGCGCCGCCCGCCCCGGACTTTTTAAAGGCACAACGACAGCGGTTTCCGGCGGCACGGGCCATGGGCCACGCGGAATTTCCGCGGCGGCGCAAGACGTTGAGCCAACGGAGTTTTTCAACGACACTTCCGCCAGAACATCCGTGAGCGCCCGGCCCAGAAATGGACAGGGCGTTGGCGGATCGGTGAGCGCCACCACTTCGGGGCACAGCCACTGCGGCGCGGCGCCGCCGGACAGTCCGGTGCGCGTGGCCTGCTTTTGATCGGCGGAAAATAAATAAATGGCGCCGAACGGAATGTCGTGCGGGTTTTCGGCCAGAATTTTGGTCGCCGCCGCGCAGGTTTCAACTTCGGTTTTCCGTATGGCGCCCAGCGCGGCCAGATCGCGCAGCGTGCGCAGGCGCCGCGCCGCCAGCACTTTTTCCGTGGTTTCTTTGACCGGCGTAAACACGCCGGCAATACCGCCGCTTTCATCGCGAATGGGACTGTAGGAAAAAGTAAAATAACATTCTTCCGGATAGCCCTTCCGATTGATTGGCAAAAACAGGTCTTCCGACCAGGTGGCCCGCCCCGTGGTCACAACCCCCTGAAGCATGGGCCCCACGACCTCCCAGATTTCAGCCCAGCACAGGCGCCCCGCCTGGCCCAGGCTTTGCCGCGGATGCTTCATTCCCAGAACAGGAATGTACGGATCGTTATACAGAATGGTTAATTCCGGGCCCCACCAGATGATGATCGGAAATTGTGAATTTAAGCAGATGCTCACGCTGGTGCGCAGACTTTGCGGCCATTGTTCCACCGGTCCCAGCGGACTTTTGGCCCAGTCGAATCCGCGCATCAGCGCCCCGGTCTCGCCGCCCCCGGTAAAACAACTGTATGCCGCGGAGGCCGCACTCGTGGTTGGCTTGACGGGGTCCATGCGCGGTTCACCGGGCGTTGCCATGCGTCCACGATCCTTTTAACAAACCACCGCGAACGCAGCGCCGCAGTTGCGCACCGGCACGGGCATATGTCACCGCGTTGACCTGCGGTCGATCGTCCGCCCGGCCCGGCGAATTACCAGCCAAAATGATTACGGGAAGAATAGCGGCTGTTTAGGCCAATGTCACTATGGCCTGCCGAACGCGGGGTAGGGTAGCGCGGCAATGTGGCTGGCAGTGCGCCGATTAGCCCCGCCGCAAAAATCTGTCGCCCCCGCCGGCCCGTGCGCTTGAGCCAAAACGATTTCCCAACTACCATGTTTCACGAGAATATGAATAATGGACAACTATGACTGATACTATCACTGCCACGCCCGCACCGGCCTTCCATGCACTGGGACTTGAACCAGCGCTGTTACGCGCGCTGGAAGAAATTCATTTTGAAACGCCCAGCGAAATTCAGGAAAAAATGATTCCCGTGGTTCTGCGCGGGGTTGATGTCATTGGACAGGCCCGCACCGGCACCGGAAAAACTGCGGCTTTCGGGCTGCCGATCCTGCAACGACTTGACCCGGCGCAGCCGTACCAGGCGCTGGTGGTCGTGCCCACTCGAGAACTGGCCGTGCAGGTGGAAGCTGAACTGATTCGCTTTGCCCGGCACAAGCCGCTGCGCGTGCAGGTGGTGTACGGCGGTCAAAAAGTGAACCACCAAATGAAACTGCTGGGCCGCAACCCGCATTTTATTGTGGGCACGCCCGGACGCATCCTGGACCTTCTGGACCGGCAGGCCCTCCCGCTGGCCCACATGAAATTCGTGGTCTGCGATGAAGTGGACCGCATGTTCGACATCGGCTTCCGGGATGATGTGCGGAAAATCCTGTCCGCGTGCAGCGACCCCCACCAAACCATCTTCGTTTCGGCCACCATTAATGACGACATCGAACGCATGGTGAGCAAACACATGCGCAACCCGCAGCGCATTTTCACTGCCAAGGCCGAAGACCAGCTTACCAACCCTGAAGCCATGCAGTATTTCGTGGGGGTGCCGGTGTGGGACAAGATGCGGGCGTTGAAGATGCTGCTGCGGCATGAGAATCCGAAACTGGCGATTGTATTCTGCCGCACCAAGCGTTCCGTGGACAAGGTGGCGCACACGCTGGAAACCGTGGGCGTGAACGCTTCGCCCATTCACGGCGATTTATTGCAAAATAAGCGGGAACGCATCATGCGCGGGTTTCGCACCGGAAAAATCAATGTGCTGGTGGCCACCGACCTGGCCAGCCGCGGAATTGACGTGCATGAAATCACCCACATTATTAATTATGATGTGCCCGAAGACCCCGAGGCCTATGTGCACCGCGTGGGGCGCACGGCGCGCATGGGCGCCACCGGGCGGGCATTTACGTTTGTATCGCCCGGGCAGGCGCAGATGCAGACGGAAATTGAAAAACTTATCAACCACCTGCTGGAAGAATACCGCGTGCCGGGGTTCACCATCAGCATGGAACCAGCCCTGCGCGACCAGCAGCGCGCGGCCCAGCAAGGCCGCGGGCAGGATGGCGCGCCGGGCAGCGGCGGCCCCGACGGCGGAAGCGCTCCGCCCCCGCCCGCG
>JAJZCU010000330.1 GCA_021828935.1 Planctomycetota bacterium
ACGCATGGCGTGACCGAGGCCCACCGGGAATGGGCGGGGCTGGTGGTTACAGCTTGGTGGTCTAACTCATTGGCCGACGCGACAGTTTTCACGTTCATGCAAACCGGGTATCGTGATTCCATGAAAAATGGACAACAGGCCATTGCCAAGGCCCTTAACATTTCCGTGGCCACCGTGAGCAGGTCGCTGAAAAACCACCCCGCCATCAGCGCGCAAACGCGCGCCCGCGTGGCCGAGCAGGCCGTGCGCATGGGGTATCGCCCACGCAACGCCCGCAATCCGGCGGAAGCGTTTATCGGCGGCGACCTGGTGCGTTCCCCGTCCGATGCCGCGCCCACGGGACTGGTTCATTTGGCGGTGATCTGCCGCGGCTCGCTTTCGGCGGCCTCACTGCATAACGCGGTGGATTTGCGAATCATTCAGGGCATGTCCACCGCGGCCCGGGCGCAGCGGGCTACATTGCATATTGAATATCTGCCGCCCGATGAATTTGACCACCTCCACAACCGTGAGGTCTGGCCGCTGATCCTGCAGGAACGCATCGTGTCCGGCGCCCTGCTGGTTACGGCGCCCTCGTCGGCGGCGCTGCACGCCTTGGCGGCGCATTTTCCGTGCGTGCAATTCATCGCAAGCTCGGCGGTGATTCCCGTCGACCGGGTGACGGAAGACAGTCTGCGGTCCATGGGCCAACTGTTTGATCATCTCACGACGCTGGGCCACCAAAAAATCGGTCTGGCGGATTTTGGCTTTACCGCGGGCTGGGCCCGGGCGCGCTTCGCGGCGTATGTGCAGACGGTCATGGAACGTGGACCGGGTTATTTTCCGACCGACGCCAATTATTTCCCAGGCGATACCTCAGCGGGCGCCCAACGAGCGGCCAAAGTTGCCCAAACCATTGAACACCGGTGGCGGCAGGACGGCGTATCTGCATGGATATGCATGGACGACTACATCGGATATCTGCTGCTGGCGGCGTTGCGGCAACGCGGCGTGCGCGTGCCTGAAGACGTATCGGTGTGCGGTTTTGACAATTTCGATCCGCCGGAGGGCCTGCCTAAATTGACCTCCATCGACGGGCCATTTGAAGCCATGGGCGCTGTGGCAGTGCGCCGGTTACTGCGGCGCGTGGCGCATCAACAAAATGAACTCATGCATCTGATGATGGATTGCCGCCTGGTGCAGGGCGCCTCCACCGGTCCGGCCCGCACGGTCTGAACATGCCCCGCCATGTTGGCCGCCCACGCGCCGCCGTGTCTGGCGTCGGCTCCCGCCTGGCGCGCGGCGGCGGCGGCAGGCCGCGGGTTGGTCGGGACGGCGCCAATTTCGTATACTCAATTACCCTCGGTTACAACAGCAAGGAGTCACCGGCGTGAAGCTCAAGGGCAATGAAACTTACGAAACTCGAATCGCCCCGCAGGTTGAAGTGCTGCAGGGCATGGGTGACGTCGTATTAAATAATTTGAACCTGCTAAGTCCCGTTGACAAGGCCTGGCAGCCCACTGATTTCCTGCCCGATTTGACCGGCGAAAATTGGGCGGCAGACCTAAAACAATTTCGCGGTCCCACCGCGGCGCTCACCGACGATACGCTGGTGGTGCTGGTGGGCGATATGGTCACCGAAGAGGCGTTGCCCAACTACGCCGTTTCGTTAAACCTCATTGCCCGGGATTACGTGGGCACCAGCCCAACTCCCTGGGCGCGCTGGATGCGTGGGTGGACGGCCGAAGAAAACCGCCATGGGGATTTGCTGAACGCATTCCTGCGCCTGACCGGCCGCGTGGACATGCGCGCCGTCGAGGTCACGGTCCATAACTTGATAGCCAATGGTTTTGATCCCGGCGCCTACCCCGACTCCTACGGCGGCCTGGTCTACACCGCGTTTCAGGAACGCGCCACCAAGATATCCCACATGCGCGTGGGCCAGATCGCGCGCAGTCAGGGCAACGCCAGCCTGGCGCGGATTTGCGCCCGCATCGCCGGTGATGAATCACGTCATGAACTATTCTACACACGAATGGCCGCCGAAGTGGTCAAACAAGACCCCAACACCATGATACCCATTATCCGGGAACTGCTGCGGCGCATCATCGCCATGCCCGGAAAGCGCATGTTTGACGGCAAAGACCCCGATCTGTTTGATCATTTTGCGGCCGTGGCGCAAAGGGTCGGCGTGTATACCGTGCGCGATTACGCGGAAATTGTGCGACACCTGGTCAAAACGTGGGATATTGCCAGTCTGCAACTTTGCGGCAAGGCGGCGGCCGCGCAGGAATTTCTGTGCGCCCACGCCGACCGCCTGGAATCTTTGGCCGATGAAATCACCGCCCGCGTGGCCGGGCTGCCGCCCAGCCGCTTTGCATGGATTTATGACCGCACGGCGTGACCTAATTTGCTATCAGCGATCATTGTCTTATCGGATACGGTTTAATGAGCATCGTCACCACAGTTCCATCGCCGGCTTCGCGCCCCAAACAGCATCTGCCGCGAGAGTTTCCGCACTTGTCGAAATGCCCCGGAATTGGCGCACGCACCATGGAAGAACACTACGGCATTTATTGCCAGGGAGTGGAAAAGTACAACGCCCTGGCTGAAAAATTGCACGACCTGCACCATCGCCCCGGCGCCAAGGCCACCATTGATATCCCGAGCCTGAAAATCGACGTGATCGCCCTCCTGGCCGCCATCCGAAATCATGAACTGTATTTTGACATGCTCGGCAGCGGGCCTACTGAACCCCCAGCCGATTTTTCCGCGGTGGTCACCCGCCATTTCGCCACCTTCGACGCCTATCTTTCTGACCTGCGCCAAACGGCCGTGGCCAGCCGCGGATGGACTTGGACGGCATGGGATCCTACGGAAGAACGGCTGTTCAATTTCATTGGAGGCGCCCACCATGGATTTCCCCTATGGAGCGCCACCCCAATTTTAGCCATCGACTTGTTTGAACACGCTTATTTCTACGACTATGGCTGGCGCAAAAACCAATACGTTGACGCAATTATTAACAACCTTAACTGGCCGCGCATCGCCCAGCGATACAACGCCGTAAAAGTACGCCGGTTATCGCCGGAAACCGCGTAAAACGCGGGACAGCCAAGGGAACCCGAATTTAATCCTGCTCTAAAAATCGGCCGGGATCATCCGCGGAGTTGTCCGCAGCCTCGCCCGCAACATGGTTCGCCGTTGCCACGCCGGGCGGTGTTCCTGTCTCCGTTGCCGCGTCCGTATGGTGGTTATGAATCGCCGAAATTTTCCATACCGCCCGGTAGAGCCCCGTAATCTGCGCCAATGCCACGGTGCGCGTTACGTGCCGGGGGTTCAGCGGTTCAAGACGCACATGGGTCGCCTGCGGCGCAGCGGCTCCGGCGGCGTGTTTATCAGCGGCCTGGTCCGCGCCCGACGCCGCGTCCATGTCATGGGCGGTCTGGGGGATGGTTAAAAAATAGATGCGTTTGAACGTAGTCGCAAAATTTTCCGCCGCATCCAGCCGCACCAGGCAATCGTCACCGTCCCGTGGCGTTTCGGTCGGCGAAAGCACAACAATGTCCCCGG
>JAJZCU010000006.1 GCA_021828935.1 Planctomycetota bacterium
TGCCTTGAGAACCGGGTCCGTGCCCTGGCGGCCATTGCGCTGCTTGCCTTGCTCATTCGCATACCCCATTTAAGGCTGGAACGATTGTCAGGCACTGCCGGGTTCCTTCGGAACCCACGAGGCGTTGCTCCGCCCGCACCCGAAAAATCGAGTCGTCTGCCATGGGATTCCAAGCTAGCAGCTCCCCAGCGTCCTCTTGAACCAGCCGTTGAACGAAGATAGAAAGGTTGGCAAATGTGTCGTCCGTTGACACGTCTCCGAGCTGATAGCCGTCCGCGAGCTCAAGCAGTAAGTGGAAAAGCTCCGCGCCCAGTCGAAGATGTTCCTCGCGGCCGTCGCTGCACCGATAAATTAGCAGCGCCTGCCGGTGCAACCGCTCAATACCGTCAGTCGGCTGCGGAAGCGACGCATTGAGGCGGAACGACGAAAGTGGTTTTTCAACCCAAAAGGCCGTCTCGGTTGGCGTCCGCGGGGTTATGCGAAGGGGCACGTTGTCTCGCTCAAGCGCGCGGGGCGGGAGGTCCTCAAGGCGAGAGATTCCTTTGCATAGGTCGCGGCATATAGCTTGCAATCGCGCGTTATCAAATAGCGGAAGGTCACGGAACTTCCGCATGTGGCGACCGCAGGCGATGTCCAAGGCATCGGGGTCGCCGGCGATTTGCTTGATCTCGGCAGCGGACCATTCGAAGAACGCCCTTCTGCGGCCAGATGCAAGTGCCAAATTTGGATACCGGGGAGCCGAGGGCAGCGAATCTGCGATGGGTTCGCTCGTGAGATAACGGTCGATTTGCGGGTGCGCCTCTAATGCCGGATCAAGCCGAACCAACTCGCGCAGCACCTCGCCCTGGCGCGATGGCGATTCCGCTTCGAACGCTCTATCCCAATAGCCCGGAGTACTAGCTCCTTTCTCACTGTGGTAGAATGTGCAGAAATGCACCCCAAAAAGAATGTAGACTAGGGCGGCGCGAAGCTCGCGTACTGTGATATGGGTTTCACCGCGCAGATGCACAGCCTGAAGCGACTCGGCGAGGCGCTCTCTCGCTCGTTTGCGCGCCTCCGCGCTTAGCTTGGTTGGAAATCCTTCCGGAGCAAAGAGCTGGCCGGCGCGAAATACCTCACAACGTGATTGGGCGGAGCAGGTGGAGCATGGCATCCACGTTTCTGCGGTGTCAGAACCGCCATAGAGTTGGTCGAGCAGCCGGTCAAGAAAATCGGTTGTTATCCTGAGCGAATCTGCTGATACGTCGCCCACCAAAGTGCGCTGATTTAAGTTGACGAATCGAATATGCCCCACGCGGTCCGCCGCGTCAGGCTGGAGCAGCCTGAACAGCGCCTCGGTGAGCGGTGTGGATTGTCCGGAATGGCGCCCTTCATACCCCTCAGTCCACTCAAGCAATCGGCCATCGTTAACGGCCAAAAGGTGGGCCACATCTTGGGAGGGAAAACCATTTTGAAAGGGGCCGAGGAACTCGTCGAGGAGATCGTCTGCAGACTTCCCCTTCCATGCAGCCGAGCCGTCAAGATTCATTTTGATAACAAGACCATCTGGTAGCTTCCCTTTAAGGATCCGGTCTGCCGACGTATGCTTGCCAAGACCGAGCCGCTGTGCAATGTGCTGAAGCAGCGACGTTTTGCCGTCCCCGGCGTTCCCGCATAGCACGACCAAACGACTTTTCCGAGACTTCATATCGCTTATCAGCGTCTGTTCAAGCGTGGTTTCCACATACGTCGACGCGGCGAAGGGGCTATCCAAGCCTCGCGTTTCCTGATTACCCGTAGGTGATCCGGGATACGACCTTAGTACATTCCCAAGCCATTCCACGTGGCGTTCGCCGATCTTGACCGCCGGAACTATTTGGGCGGTAACGGCGCCTTGAGCGCCTGCCGGATGCGGCGTTGGCGCTGCAGAGGCTGCCGGGGCGGTATCCCTCAAGAACGCATTCACATCATCCACCGACGAAAATCGACGGGTCGGGTCAGGATCGGTCGCGCGTTGGAGGAAAATGTCGAGCAACTTATCGTCGCCGTGCGCTAACCCCTCCCAGTTAAGGCCTCGGTGCTTATCATAGCTGCCGTCGTATCTGAACGGCTCGCGGTCATAAGTTACGTGAAAGAAGGTAGCGGCGAGGGCATAAATATCGTCGCTCGGCGTTCCCAAGCGCTCTCCATTTGGTTTGAGGGCGCTGTACAGGGCAGTACCGGCGCCGTGACACTTTTCGCCGACCTTTGTTACGAAATCGAAATCCGTCAACACCAGATCGTTTCCGGACACAATGAGATTTTGCGGACTGACATCCCCATGGACAAGCCCGTTGCGGTGAAGAACGGCGAGCGAATTACAGACGGACTTAATCCACCGAATTGCTAATTCGACGCTATTCCGTTCTTGAAGATCGTCGGCGAGCAATGTCATCACGCCACGGAACTCCGCCAAGGGCGTTCCCTCGACCCACGCCATTAGCGACACAAACCCGTTTTCCTGCCAGTCATTTGCAACTTCAAATATGGCAGAGAGGCCTGTGTGTCGGCCAAGGTGAGATCTGGCCAGCCCATAAGCGCGCAACGTTTGAGTCCCCATGGCTGCGTCACGCACAACCTTTGCAACATAGGTTCCGAGATCTTCCTTGGTTGACCGGTCGACTTCGACCACCTTGAAGGCTGCCCCCACCCCACCCGTGCCGAGTGTGTTGAGAATGCGGTAATCGCGGTCGTGAAATGTGACCAATTGCCCTTCAGTCCAATACCGGGATGGCGGCGCAGCGGGCCGCGGATGCGTTTTGCCGAGCAGGCGACCGAATTCCGCGTGCAAATATTCTAATGAGGGCCTTGTTGGCGGATCATTGACCGTGCCGCCAGCAAGGATGTCGATAGCCTTCTCGCACATTTCGCCATGGGTCCCGTCGAAGATGGTTGCCAATGAGGCGCAGACTGAAAAGACATCAGAACGCACGTCTGCGGCGCCAAGACCGCCGGCAACCACCTCTGGCGCGGCGAACTCGGCAGCCTTGTCCGGCAGTTGATAGCCCGCCGCCACGCTTATCTCCGACGAGATTTTGGTCCGGTCGAAACCAGTGAAGATCGGAGCGTTGTCGTGCCTTACTAGGATATTGGCCGGGCTAAGATTTCGATGCGTGAGCTGTTCTCCGTCCGCTTTTGCTTGATGCATTTCCGCCAACGCGCGGATCGCGCCGCTTACAAATTCGGCGCGGTCGGGCACGGACCAGGTAACATCATCTTTGCGCACGGCGATTGATGGCGCCGCCGGGTCGACAACTGTAAAGAACGACATTTCTCCCGGATATCCGGGAGCGTCTTGGAACGAGTCAAGAATTCGCGGCGCCCATGGGTGAAGCTGCAGCCGATGCAGCGCGTCAAACTCCCGACGAGCCCTTGTTGCCGCGTTCTTGTCGTCGCTTGCCGACAGATCGTAAAGGTGCAACACCGCCCTGTCCCGGCGGGCGGGGTGGCTACCACGGTAGACGCGGTGGAACCGATCCTCCCGGCCGGACTGAAGCTCAAGATTGACGTATCCGGCGAATCTTCGAAGGCTTCCTTCCAAGGACAGTCGGCTGCGGGGTTCCAAGCATTGGCTCAGCCGCTTAGCTTGTTCTGGCGGCAGCGTCGGCGCTCCGGTCCCGCCGATCACTTCCTTCCAATCACTTAGCCCATAAAAGGTAACGCCCCGCACCGCCTGCCCCACCAATCGCTTAATTTTCGGCGGATCCTGCGTCAAGAGAAAAACCCCGTCAACTCGGGGCAGGCCTCGAAACTGCTTCCGGAGTGTTGTACCGATCTTACGCGCCTTACTTGTGACGAGGTCGGCCTCGCGTTCAAGATCGTAACCGCGAGCCTTAACAATTTCGGCGTTCCAGTGCTTGACCTCAATCACGCGCACGCCGGGCGGTCCAATTGCAATGATGTCAATCTCGTCGGATTGCATGCGATCGGTTACGGAGAAGGCGATGTTAGTAAGGAATATCCATTCTTCTGAGCCGGGCGCATCCTGGACGCGGGCCTTCAGGTGCTCAATGGCCTTGCGTTCGCTTTCATTTGCGGTCGGGCCGCACGGAATAAACAACGCCTTCATGGTATTTGCCCCTGATCAGACAACCGCCATTGCGGCCATGGCCGTCCGCCTCATTGGCCTCGGGGGCCAACCGGTCGACGCGCCCGGCAGCAACGTCTCAGCAATCCCATAGCAGCGCACGGTTGTCAATTTGACAGTTAATGCCGGCCGTTGTCAAATCATATTTTCTTTTTCGACTGTTCCCGTCTGTTCCCGTCTGTTCCCGTTTTGAAATGCTCTGCCGCGACGCATCGGATATTGACGCCGGAAGGATGGGTATCGCCGCAGCGCCCGCCGGCGCCCGTTGGGAAGAGGGTACCGGCGCCATCGGAGAAGGTCGCGCGGCAGACCGTTGCCCGACGCCCAATTCCGCCCGCCAGCGCTGCAATCGGCGAGGGCTTACCGAATTTCCTGCCCAGGTCCATTCCCGAATGGTATTAAGGGGACGACGACGCCACATGAACGTGGAAAAAAGCACGGGCGGCGCGTCCGTTGCGGGCCACGGTTCATTGCGATAAAATGTCGGGAGGTCTTAATGGCGGAGGACATCAGCACGCGTGCCAGTAGCAAACTACAAGGTTTTCCAGTGGGGCAATCCCGTGGGCCGCGGGGTGATGGGTTCGCGCTACGTGGCCGTTTCAGGCGTGGCCAAGGCCGCCACCGATGCGATGCCCATGGCCGTGGTGAATGAGCTAATTTGCGCAGACCTCGCGCGAGCCGTTAAACTTCCAGTTCCCCCGAGCTTCCTCGTCCATAATGGCGATGGGACGCCGTATCACGTATCGTTGAACTTCTATCTGGCCGGCGAAGACCTTCCGCCAGCCGACGCCGGCGCAGTGGTCGCCGACCTTCCGGCCTTTGCGGCAGGGATTGTGCTCTTCGACGCATGGGTATGCAATGAAGATCGGCATCCTAGCAACTTGGCCTATGACAGGCCATCAAGGCGTGTCACCCTTTTTGATCACAGCCACAGCTTTCTCACAGGCGACTGGCCGCAGCGGCTTGAACGCGTCAAAAGCGAGTTGGCAATCGGAAACCACTGCATAGCTCGCGAACTCACGCGAGTCGACGGCTTCAGCGCATGGCACAAGCGGATTATGGCCGTACCCGAGTTCTACATTAAGGAGGCGGTTGCGCAGGCGGTTGGGATTGGCCCGATGGACGCGCATGTCGCTGCGTTTGCTGCTGGCTATCTGCTGGATCGCCGCGATCGCCTTTTGGATTTAGTTGACGCCCATAGGGCCGTGTTCCCGAAAATAAACGAAGCGCAATGGGCTGCGCTGAAAGGAGACTGACCATGGCACGCGTTGCACGTTACTTAATCGCCCAGCACGTCGCGGATCTTTTTCGCAACGAGCCGCGGAACGTGGGCGTTGTCGTGCAGATCGATGCCGATCACACGTCGCGGTTTATTGGGGAAAGCGCCTCGGGCGGCATTGACGGACGCTTGATAAAGCACATGCCGTACCCAGACGTATATCGCCAGTGGGTTGAGTACTGGAATTCCACACTCGCGGGCGGCGGCGACGCGCTGTCGGAAATTATTAAAACCAGCGGTGAGCATTACCGGGTCGTGGACGGGGGCGAGGTTGCGGATATCGCCGAGGATTCGGTACAGAAAGTCGCAAACTTTCTGTTTGACTCGCTTGTTGATGAAGCGGGCTTCGCCAAGTCGCTGGGAGGTGAAGAGGCGGAAATCGTCACGGTGCAACTACAGCAGGATGTCACGGCCCAGCTTGCAGCGCTGTCAATACTGTCGGACGGCGAGGCAATCGCCAATGTTAAGCATCCTGTGATGCGAAACAAGACCATCCGAGGGCAAACGGCGGCCCACAGCCCCGCCTTGTTCCAACAGAACGGGCATCCGATTCTCATTGAGACAATTGATCTGACCGTGAGCCGGAAGATCGCGCTGCGGGATCACGCCGGATGGGCGTCTTTTATGTTCAACGATGTGCGACGTGCGGACGCGAAAGCCGAGTCGATCGCAATTACGCGTGTGACGGCGGAGGCCCAGGGGGACGAGCACGTAACAAATGCGCTGGAAATGTTGCACGGGGCGGCGGATAAGATGGTCAATTGGATCAGCGATGACGAACGAGAGGCGTTCCTGAAAGAACGCGTCGAAGTCGCGAGATCGGCTTGAGGTGGATTTCCTGGGTGGGGGCGGTGGAAGGTACGGCCGGTGCATCCGCGCCGGCGGGTTATTACATTAATTTAGCCGCGAGCCTATCGTCTTATCAATCATTTATCCGCCGGGCGGGTGGCGCGGCCGTCGACGGAGATGATGGTGGCGATTTCAAGTTGCCGCAGGCCGGTGGGGGTGTAGAGTTTCAGGCAGCCGGTTTGGCTGATGCCTGCGCCGGTGCCGGTGATTAAGCCGTGTTCCAGGCGCAACGTAAGGGTGCGTCCGGCCAGGGCGTCGAAGCGGGCCAATTCGCCAATCAGCCAGGCGGCGCCGGATTCGCTCACGGCCCGCAGCACGTCTTCCAGGCGCCCGAAGATGGCGCGGGCCAAACTTAAAATGTTCACAGTTTTCCCGGTGAGGCCCAGCACGGAAGTTGCCGTGGCGGTTAGTTCCGGCGGCAGGGCGCTCAGGGGCGTGTTGACGTTCACGCCGATGCCCACCACGCCCGCCCACAGCGGCCCCTGGCTGACGGCTTCACAAAGAATTCCGGCCACCTTTTTGCTGCCAGCCAATACGTCATTGGGCCACCGCACGGCCACATGCGGCACGGAAATATCTTCCAGGGTCAGGGCCACGGCCAGGCCGGCCGCCAGGGAAAGCAGCCCGCGGACCACCGGAGGTAAATTAGCAATAATAGCGCTGGCGTACAAGCCGCCCGGCGGGCTGGCAAAACTGCGGCCATACTGCCCGCGGCCGGCGCGTTGGGTTTGGGCCAGAATAATCAGCCCGTGGGGGTCTTCCGGCGGGTCCGATGCCGCGTGGCCATCGGGCATTTTCGCCCGTGCTTGACCGGGGCCGCGCCCATCAATGGTTAATTGAAAATGCTGCCGAATAATTTGTGCGGCAATAGTATTGGTGGAATCGGCGTCGGTGAGCTGCCGAAAGCGCCACGGAATGGGCGCCATGGCCATTGCGTCCGCGTCCGCGGAATCGGAGGCGGTCTGAGCCACGGGAACGCCGGGCTGCGGATCGGCGGGAACGAAATTGGCCATGGACAACTCGCGGCAAGGAAGTTTACGTTTAAGTTTCGGGAACCAGCCGACGTCGTTATTTTTCAAACAACAGCGAACGGCCTAGCGCCGGCCGGGCGTTGCTTGGGCAATTTGCGGCAGCAGGGCCGCCGCCGTGCGCGCCGCGCCAATAGGGTCAGACAGGTTGCGCACATCCACCACGAACGGGCCAACAAATTCATGGCCATTTAATAGTTGCACAAGTTCCCGCCATGGCGTTGAGCCTTGCCCCAGCGGAACCGCCCGCACATGTTGGCCCACCTTAACGCCATCCGCGCAGGTCACTTGCGCGGCCCTGCCTGCCAGCAGTTGGGCCTCTGCCAGTGGGTCGCGCTGCCCCAGCAGCCGCTGGGTCTGCAAGTCCGCGCGCAGGCCGCCGTGGCCAACGCTGCGCAACAGGGCCGCTAGCGTGGTCGCATCATTGCCGGACAACGCCACCTGCACGCCGGAGCGGTCAGATAATTCCGCAATAAGTTTTGCCGCATCTTCGGTCACGGGACTTTTCAATCCGTCGGCGTCGCCGGCATACAGACTGATCTGGCGCACCCCCAGGGCGTACGCAAAATTAACGGCCTCTTCCACGCGGTGCAGCAGGTGATCCATGCGGTCGGGATCGCTTAGGCCCTTCGCGGTGGTGGGCAAATAGATCGAACTTATGTCCAGATGATGCCCGGCCAAAATTCGCCGGACATGGCGGCGGGCGGTGGGCCCGAGTTTTTCCGGGTTTAATTCCGGGTGGCTGGTGGAAAAGGCCACGCCCCGGTAGCCGGCGTCACCGGCCAGCACAAAGGCCCGGCGCGCGTCGTCGCCGAATGGGTCAATGCCCAATGCCGCGCGCAGCGATTTATGTTCGGTGGGTTCAGCGATCATGCAATCATATTAGTCTGCAATGGGTCGGCTTGCCATGGCGGGGCGGCCCCCTGTTGGAAACCTTGTCGCTACCCAGATTTTGCAAGGCGATATTTCGCAAGGAGGGACATTAGTTTATCCCACCCGCACCCATAAATCGAAGCCGCATTTTATTTGGCGGCGACGGCCAGGAGAACCGCCGATGACGCGGATGAACGCGGACACGACGAAGTGGGAAATGATCTTGGCCTGGTTGGCCGTTGTTCAGAAAGCGGTAGCCGGCCTGCCAGCCCGGTGGGGCGCATACAATAACGAGGAGACAGTTTTCCGAGCATCTGAGATTTTAGAGGTGTTATTATGTCAATGAAAAACAAGCAGCAAAAACAGCCCACGGAAAAATCCGCTGAGCCTCAGGCCGCAGTGGCCAGCGGATATGATCGGCAGCCCGCGGACCCCGCCGGCAGCCGCGAGCCGGATCCCGCCAGGCCCAGCCCCGATGGGGCGGCGAAGGCGCCGGCGGTCCACGAAGCGTCCGACACGGCCCAAGAGCATGGAACAAATCCACAGCACCAATCAGCCGACGCGATTACGCCCCACGGAACCTAACCATGCCACCATCGGGGCGCGCTTACCGCGAGGGTCCGAGGCGACGCTTTGCTGCCCACGACCATTGTGAATTTATCGGGGTTGCGTCCGGGCCGGCCAAATCCTGGTGCGCACCGCCCACACGGTCAGCAGCCACGCGGGCCCGATAAGCAGCGCGCCCGTTACATCCGTGAGATAGTGCACGCCGATGACCAACAGGCTGATGGCCACGGCCAGCACGAGTACCGCATAGGTTGTGAAGATCATTTGCCGCACGCGGCGGCTTTTGGTCAGCGCGCAGAGCACCAGTGCGGTGATTCCGAAAATGATACAGGCGCCAAGGGTGTGGCCGCTGGGAAAGCTGTATCCTGGCCGCGGCGCGTAAAACGTATCCGACACCGGCCGCGCCCGTTGAACCACATCCTTCAATCCAGTGCCAAGCACCACGCTGCCCGCCGCAGCCAGGGCCACGGCAAACGCCAATGCCATGCGCTTCATCCACAGCAGCCACCAGCCCAGCGCCACCACCAGGGGCGCCTGCACCGGCACGCTGCCTAATTGCGTGATCCAACTGCATACATCCACGTCTGTGCGGGTTACATGGTCATGTACATACTTTGCGAACGGGTGGTCGCACGACCACGCCAACCCGTGGTCCTTTACATCCCAGGCCAGGGCTGTGAACAGCAAGGCCAGCAACAGAGCTGACCATACCAAAGCGCGCCCGCGGAAACGCTCATCAGGCACAACGTCCGCTGCCGCCGCCGGCCCGCCACGCGTGGGCGGGTCTGTCGGCGCCACAACATGAACATGTTGGTCCGAAGTTTCTTGCATGCACGCATTGTCCACGGCGGCGCGGGAAGCTCAAGCGTCGCATTGGCGATTAAGAAGGGCGCCGCTGGAAAAAGGGGCCCAGACGCCGTTGGCAAATGCTTTCCGTTGCCCTTACAATCCGATGCCAAAGGACTCGCGGATGCGCATGCAAGGAGTTTTGAAAATGAAACGCAGTTGGTTAATTGGTGCAGGATGTGCCGGGGCAATGATGTTGCTGGGCGGTTGCGCCCATCATTCCAATCGTCGGATGACGCTGCGCAAAGCGGGTGAAAGGGTTTATGCGCGTAACAATCAGCCGTCGATGGATGAGAATGTCACCAGCCGAATGTTTCGGGATATCAATCATCCGCTGACCGTGCCGTACACGGGCATGATCATTGGCGGGAACTGGGGCCGCGTGTATCCCATTCCGCACCCGGTGCATCGCAACTGGGCGCCCAGTGAAGTGGTTTATCCACGCGGCGTGACGCGCGGCAATCCCGTTTACATGCATGACCTTGACGCGCACGTTGGCTATCGGCAGTACAACCGGCGCCCGTGGTATCATCTTGGCGAGAGCCTGTTGGACACGCCGTGGTTTTATGTCAACGCACTGGCAACGCCGTTTCTGATGGTGGTGCATCCGCCGTTACAGCAGCGCAACACCATACAGCCGGTGCGAGGGCTGGTGTACAAGGGGTATGTTGCCACCACTGGACCGGTGGTACCTGCGCCACAGCGCGGCACGCTGCAGTGGCATTATCCATTCCTGAAGCGCAGCGCGCGATTTGGCGACGGCTTTGGCCGCCGCAAGCGCATGGGCGGGGGCACGCGCATGCGCGGCAAACATCACAGCCGGGTCCGCATTGAAAAGAAGCCCGCCCATGGGGCGCACCAGGTTGTTAAGAAAAGCGGGTAGTCGTTGGACCGGCCAACTTGCGCACGGGCGTGACGTGGCGAAATGCGAGAGTACTTTATCAACATGGGCCGGGCGGGCGCCGTCTGCTGCCTGCTGTCTGGCGCAATGGTCCTGGCTGGCTGCGCGCATGCGCCGCCGTCGGAGGCCTACGGAACCGTCACGCCGATCCACGGCATGGCCACGGTGCTGGCCGTGAATGTGTACATGCGTACGGCGGCGTTGAAGACCAGCTTCGGCCGGCAAAAGGCCTGGTGGAACAGCGGCTCGGCATTTTACGCTGGGGGAACCGTCGGCCGCGTGTTGCAGGCGCGCAAGGGGCAGCGGATCCGTTTCGACGGTCTGTACAGCGACGGTGAAATTTTCCTATCCAAAACGTGGCTGCTGCCCGGGCGGTAAAAGGCTGGGGGGATTCCATCCGGGCCGGTTCGGCGACCGTTCGAATTCGGGGGTGGATTTTGATAGAATCCTGTGAACGCGGCCCGCTTCGGAGATGCATTGCCGCACATGAATTGGAGGATTGCTATCATGGCAGGCACACGAAAACGCGTTCGAGGTAAGGGTAAAAGTTTGCCGGCGCGCCGTGCCGCGGGCGTCCGTAAGAAGCCGCAACGTACTGCGCTGGAAGTCTTAACTGAATGGTATTCAACCCCCAGCCGCCGGCCGCCGGAATATTGGGATGATTTAATGAAAGAGATTTCCGAAAATCGATTTGCGCTTCGGTCTCCGGAGGAGCTTAACCCTCGCGCCGGCCCGGATGTGCTCGCCGCTGCCTTTGCCAGGATCCCCGAATCTCGCCGTTCTCCTCCCCATCGCCTCAAGCCCCACCATTAATGGCTTGTCATTACCCAGATTTTGCAAGGCGACATCTAGCAAGAATCAACATTAGTTTATGCCAGCCAGGCCAAAAATCGGAGCCGCATTTCTGTTTGGCCGTGGCGACCAGACGAACCGCGGATGACGCGGATGAACGCGGATACGACGGAGGGAATGGCGGCGACCCAATCCCGTTTCCGCAGCGGCGTTGCGTCCAATAGAAACCGCAAAATTAGAGTTTCCTTGGCATTTCGGGCGTTGGGGGCAGCGTGCGCCGGGTTGGCCGGCGGCCAAGCCGCACTGTTTTTCCACCACCCGCAACGCCGCGCCCCGGGCGAGAAACAGGTTTCCGGCACAACGGGCGCTCCCATCGGCGGCGCGGCGCCCAATATTTCCGCCCGGGGCGGCACGTTCGCGCATCAGTGGCCCCGCAACGCCGTGGAATTGTGCCGCCGCCACGCGCCCGCCGCGGCCCGGTTGGGCCGGCGCGGGCGGCTAACAGTTCTGGCCACGGTTTGAAATTTTTGATGCCGTGCGCGTTCGTATGCACATGACGTTTCGCCCCGGTCGCGGATGTGCCGGCCGCGGCGCCCGAATTCGCGCCGCATGGCGTCCACCATCCGCCAATACATTCGTTGCCAAATATTCCACGCCCATTATTAGCCGCGTCCGCAGACGCGCGGGGGCGCGTAACAGTTTTCCGACACAAGACATGCCCCCGTCGGCGGCGCGGCGCCCGATATTTCCGCCCGGGGCGGCACGTTCGCGCATCAGTGGCCTCGCAATGCCGCGGAACTGTGTCGCCGGCACGCGCCTGTCGCTGCCCGGTGGGCCGAAGCGGGCGGCCAAGACCAAATGGCGGGAACCGCGGATAACGCGGATACGACGGAGGGCATGGCGGCGACCCAATCCCGTTTCCGCAGCGGCGTTGCGTCCAATAAAAACCGCAAGTTAGAGTTTACTTGGGGTTCCGGACGTTGGGGGGAGCGTGATTGCGCCGGGTTGGCCGGCGGCCCCGCAACGCCGCGGAATTGTGTCGCCGCCACGCGCCCGTCGCGGCCCGATGGGCCGGCGCGGGCGGCTAACAGGTCTGGCCACGGTTTGAAATTTTTGGCGCCGTGCGCGTTCGTATGCACATGACGTTTCGCCCCGGTCGTGGAACAGGCAAACGGTTCCGGCAACTTTGTGCCGTTCCCAATCATCAAAACCGATCCCCAAAGCTTTTGCCACACCCATCGTGCCCCTGCTGCGCGCGGAGTATGTTGTCGATTATCGGGCGATCAAATATTCACAGGATAAATTGATGCGCTTAACACCGTTGTGCGTCATCGATCATCGATCATTGCTCCCCGCCCATTATGCAGGTCTAAAGTCACCCCCGGCGAAGGACGATTCTAATGGCACAAGTGCATGGATTGCACGGCTGCCGGTATGCCGCCGGAAGCCAATGACCTTTTCGTTACGGAAGAAAGCTTTACTGGAAGGGGGTGGCTGGGCGAACGACATTCAGGCGGACGAGGGCCGCAATGGCCCGTGATGTTGCGCCCAGATCCCTCGGAGATGAGGGGGGCAACCCGCGCCGGGGTTCATTGTGGCCGCCGGCGAAAGAAACCAGAGAGAAACAATTTTTTGGAGTAATTTATGAAGACCAAACCCAAGCCCAAGAAAACCAGCACTAAAATCAAACGCGGCTTTACGCTGGTTGAAATTTTGATCGTCGTGATCATCCTCGGCATCTTGGCCGCGATTGTGATCCCGCAGTTCACAAATGCCAGCACGGAAGCCCGCAACAGCAGCTTGGCCTCTACGCTGCAGGCCATTCGCAGCCAGTTCCAGTTGTACAAGACCAGCAGCAGTGGCGACATTGGCCCGACGTTCGCGACGGATATGTTCTCCACCGCTGGAGCGTTCGTGCCGACGTACTTTGAAGCCGCTCCGGATAATCCCTTCACCCCGGGAACTGCCGGCACGTTGGTCACGTCCGCGGCGGCCGCGGGTTATGGCTGGCTGTATACCTCGGATGCGTCGGGCAACCTCTACGTGAGCGCCCTGGATACATCTGGAAACCTTGAGACTTATTAAGGCTCTCCAACGGCATGAAGCACCCAGGCCCGGAACGGTCCGCCGTTCCGGGCCTTGTTTATTTTTGCTGCGTGGAGATTCAGCGTCGGAACCCTTTCGCCGATAGCAAGGTAGGAGAGGGCATATGTTGTACAGCGCCATGCGGAGAAACAATGCCGTCAACGGTCACTTTAGCCTTGCCAAAACCCGCGAACACAGGCACGCCTGATTTAACCGGCCGTACTTCGCGCCTGCCGTGGTGGGCGCCGGCGCTGGTTTTTCTTT
This sequence comes from Planctomycetota bacterium, assembly GCA_021828935.1. Classification (GTDB taxonomy): domain Bacteria; phylum Planctomycetota; class Phycisphaerae; order WQYP01; family WQYP01; genus JAJZCU01. Next base: position 13,590 of record JAJZCU010000006.1, read on the forward strand.
TGGCCCTTGGCGCCTACGCCAACAGCATTCCCAACCATTTCGCCTATGACGATTATGGCGTGATCGTCATGAATCCCACGGTGCAGCACAACCTTTGGTACGCGGTGTGGAACCAGGGCTATTGGCCAAAAAAAAATGGGATGAAGCCGGACATTCTCTTTCGCCCGCTGACCATTCTCACCTACATCATGAACCACGCCACAACGCCGCATCTTTTCTGGCCGTACCACCTTGTGAATGTTATTTTATTCGGTCTGGTTGCGGTGTTGGTCGCCATGCTGGCCTGGCGGTTGACGCGGCACGCTGGCGTGGCCGTGGCGGCGGGACTGATTTTTGCCGTGCATCCCCTGCATACGGAAGTGGTGGCCAATGTTATCGGCCGGGCGGAACTGTTGGCGGCTCTGTGGGCGTTGTGCGCATTGCTAATTTATCTGCCGCCGGGGGACATGCCGGCCGGCCCCGACCAGCGCCGCGGCTGGTGGCATGGCGTGCTGGTTTCCGCATGCATGGTGCTGGCGCTATTTTCGAAGGAAACGCCCGCCGGATTGCTCTGCGTATTTCCTATCATTGATATCTGGCGCTGGAGCAACTGGCCCGCGGATGCCCGCATCAAGTTGCGCCGCTGGCTGTCCGGCCAGGCACTGCGTTATTATTTGCCAATCTGGCTGGGCTTCGGCCTGTACATGCTGTTGCGGCTGCACGCGGTGGGATTAATGTCCAACGACCACATGACCAGCCCCGTGGTCAATCCGCTGATGGCGGCCACGATTGGGCAGCGCATCGTCACGCCGTTCATGTTGCTGGGAAAATACGTTTATCTGTTCTTTTGGCCGGTGCATTTATCGGCGGATTATTCAGCGCCATCACTGATGCCCACGGCAAATTGGTTGAATCCCATGGTATTATTGGGCGTGGGCGTGTTTTCCGCAGTGGTGCTGGCGGTGGTAACGTACTGGCGGAAAAACCCGCCGGTGGCCATTCTTTGTGTGCTGCTGGCGTTTAGCTACGGTTTGGTGGCCAATGTCCTGCGGATCGGCACGATCTTTGGCGAACGATTATTTTTCTGGCCCAGCGTATTTTTAACCATTCTGCTGTGCATTGCGGGAAAAGAATTTCTGGCCCATGCGCCCCGGCTCACGCGGCCGCGCGCCATGAAGCTGGCGGGGGCCGCGCTGGCGGCGCTGGTGCTTGGCGCCATGTTGGTGCGAACCGTGCGGCGCAATCCGGTGTGGCACAATAATATTTCCATCGCATTGGCCACGGCCCAGGACAATCCAAATAGCGCCCGGAATTGCGCCTGGGCCGGCACCGTGCTGATCGCTAATACCAAAGCGCATTGGATGCATCAGTTTGGCGCCCGCCTGTTGCGCCGTTCCATCCGTTTGTATCCCACGTATTCCGCGCCGTATTGGACGCTGGCCCATTATGATCTGCAACATCAACGCTTCGGCCCTGGCCTGATCAACCTGGCAACCGCTGCGGCGTACCGGCCGGGCTTTACCTCCACGCGCTGGCATTTGAACCACGCGGTGGTCGCCCTCATGCGTGCGCCGTTAAAATCGGTGGTCGCCCAGACGAAATCTTATTTGGCAAAGCACCAGCTTTCGGCCCGGGCCCACTTCGCCTATGGATTCGCGCTGATTGCCGCCAAACGTTTCGCGCCGGCCAAGGCGCAATTTCATGCGGCGCTGCGTCTGCGGCCCATGTATGCCGAGGCCCTGGCCCAGTTGGGGCTGGTGCAGGCCTCCATGCAGCAATACCGCCGGGCAGTCGCCGATCTACGGTGCTATGTTATGCATGACCCGTACGACGGCGAAGCCCGGTGTGCGCTGGCCCACGCGCTCATGCAGTTGAACCCAAAACAGTTTCCCACC
>JAJZCU010000331.1 GCA_021828935.1 Planctomycetota bacterium
GGCTCATGAGTTTCGCCGTAAAAAACGGTCCGGTTTAAGGCCGGGTTTGTTATTGCACCATGGCCAGCATGGTTTGCATCATTTGGTCCACAATGGATATATATTTTGCGGCGCTGGAAAAACCCTGCTGGTAAGAAATTAAATTCAGCGCCTCTTCGTTCATGTTGACCCCGCTGTAAGATTGTTGCTGCGCCTGCACCGAACTGTAAATGGCGGCCTGGGCCGTGGCGTTCTGCTGCGCGGTTTGGCCCTGCGTGGCCAGCGTGCCCACGTAGGTCGTATAAAACTGCTGCAGATTCTGGCCGTTGAGCAACGTGTTGGCGGCGGTGAAGCCATTGGCCAGAGCCACCGCGTTGGCGTTGCTGCCGGGGGTGTTGTTTTGGGCGGTGGCCAACAAATTGGAATTGGCGGACAGGGCGGGGTTCACGCCGATGTTGGCGGCGTTGCTACCGGTGAAAAAAGTATTTATTCCCAGGGCGGCCAGGGTTCCACTGGTGTCGCCGGAAAAGCTGAATGTGCTGCCGGGTCCGGCGGTGGCCAGGGTTAGCTGGCCGGAGGAATTCACGCTGGCGTTCAGGCCGGCGGCGGTCAGTTGTGCGGCCAGCGAATTAAGCGTGGTGGGCGTTCCGGCGCCGCTTAAATTCACAACAATCTGCTTGTTCACGCTTTGGCCGGTGGCGGAATTGGTAATTGTCAAGGTAAACGCGCCATTCACGGGGGTAAAGGCCAAACCGGTGGCGGCGGTTCCGGCGTTTAAGGCGGCGTTGGCGTTGGTCACGGCGTTGGTGGCCGTGGCCGTGGTCATGCCCGTAAGCCCCTGCCCCTGGCTGCTGACCGTGTTCACGACGCCAATAAGGGCGTTAGCGAAGGTGTCCAGGGTGGAAATGGCGCCGTCCACGGTATTGGTCCCGGCGCCGGCCAGCGCCGCCAGCTTTCCGCTGGAAGGCGTGATAATTTGTTGATTATTGGTTATTTCCAACTGATAAACGGGCAGGTTGAGGCTGTTGGCGGTTTGTGCCACGCTTACCGCCTGGGCTTGCGTGCCCTGCACCAGCGGCGTAGAGCCAACCAGCACGTTGACCTGTCCATTGCCGGCGTCAACGGTGCGAATGTTCATGATGTTTGAAAGCTGGGCCAGGGCCGCGTCGCGCTGGTCCTGCAGCGAGTTGGACGATGCGCCGGCGCCCTGCGTTTGGCCAATCTTGCCATTTAAGGCGGCAATACTTTGGGTTAAACCACTGACCTGTTGGGCCAGTGTCTGATACTGCGACTGCACGCTGTTGTGCAAACCGACCAGGTTTCCGCGCAGGGTTTGGATGTAGCCTGCCAGCGTGGCGCCACCCTGGATCACCAGCGCCCGCTGGCCGGAATTCTGCGGGTTGTTGGCAAGATTTGAAAAGCTGTTAAAGAAGCTGTTGGTCTGGGCGGAAAGGTCATTTTGATTGAGCGTACCAAAGGTGGACTGCACCTGACTTAAAACTGTCTGCAGAGTTTGCGCGGCCTGGTTGTCCGAGTTGGCGTTTTGCAGCCCGGCCTGCAGCGCCGCGCTGACCTGCCGGTTCACGCCGTTGACCACCACGCCGCCGCCGACAGCCACATTGTTGCCGGCGTTGACGTCCGGGGCGGTGGTCAATTGCGCGGTTTCCCGCGCGTATCCGGGCGTGGAAGCATTGGCAATGTTATTGCCGGTCACCTGCAGGCCCGCCTGTTGGGCGGCCAGACCGGAAGAGCCAACCTGTAATGCGCTCATTAGAGACACGTGATGCTTCCGTGGGGTTGACAAACGGTGGACAAAAAACCATGAACAAGAAAACGTTTTGGCGCGGCGCCGCGTGCGGCTCGGGCGGCTTTTAGGCCAGGGCCTCAAACCCGGAACCGCCGGCGTTTTGCACATGCCGGCCGTTCGCCCGGTACAGGCCGGCCTGCCTGCCGGCGCCACTGATGATGCGGAGCACCGCATCGAACCCGCGATTCGCGGCGTTGGCAATTCTTTGATTAATGGACGTCTGGCTGGTCCAGTGCGCGGCCGCTGATCGCACCTGCGCGGCCAGGGCCAGCAGCCGGGTTTTCAGCGGTTCTTTTGCCGCCGCCGCAATGGCCGTTACGTTGGCGGCGTGCTGGCATCCCAGTGCCGCGTTAATTTCTACCAACAATTGCGCGCGCCGTGCGTCTAAATCAGCCAGCCGGCCAACCTGATGCTCTTCCTGCCGCAGTAAATCCTGCAGCAGCGCCACATTCAGCGTGGCCATGGCGCCGCGCCGTTGACTGGCAATCACGCCCAGACGCTGGTAGCAATCCAGCACGGCATGAAGCACGTCGACAAGTTGTTCCGCTGGTTCAACCATGAACATCCAAAAGCCCCTGAGCCGACGGCGGGACGCTGAATTTGTCCAGCCCGGCGGCTTTATCAAATTTTGCCCGCGACACCGGTTTGCCGCGGCGGGTCAACTCATTGGCCAGGGTCTGTGTAAGGGCCATGTTGGGACTTTCCGAAATACGATTGGCAAGCTGTATATCAAATTGCGGACCAAACGTTTTTTCGCCGATTCCGCCCGATAAAAACGTGTTTTTCCCAAACGGATCGCGCCGAATCTGCTTGAGTAACGGCAAAATCAGCGCGTCGGCCACCAGGCCGGCGGCGGCCTTGTGCGTGAGCGCGGCGGTGTTAACAACCACCGGCGCCTGCGCCAGATTCAGGCGGTTGGCAAACGATTCATCGGGCGTGGCGCCATGGCTGGCGGCGGCGGGAAATGTCCGGTCCGCCGCGTTTAAGTTATGCGGAAAATCAAGATTGAGAACCGCGGCGGGCATCATGGGATTAATGTCCTTCCAGGCGGCAGTGCAGGGCGCCGCTGTCATAAAGTTGTTTGATAATGGCGATGCGGTCGCGGGCGGGCACCTTTAACAAGTTAAACGCATTGACCAGATCGCGCAGCCGGGCGCCGCCCCGGTGCTGGGGGTCCAGCGCCGCGAACGGCTCCCGCGTGCCAACCGGATCGCTCTTGGTTTTGCGGGGCAACACGGTGATGGTGAGACCTTTTTCACTGATCACGGTGGGCGACAAGGTTACATCGCCGGTGAACACAATGGTGCCGGCTTTGGAATTGATTAACACCTTGGCGGCGCCGGGAAGATCGGGCACGCGCATGGCTTGCACGCTGGCGATGAATGCCGCCTGATGGCCGCGCTGGGCGCGGGGGATGCGTACGCGCACGGTGGTGGCGCTGTCGGCGAAGGCCAGGGGCTTGCCGTTGGTTTCCGGGGAAAGGGTCTGGTTGATCTGCTGGGCAATGGCGCTGGCCATGGCGTAACTGGCGGCGGAGGGCAGCAGCACCAGCGTGAATCGGCCATGCCGCACGTTGTCGGGCACGATATCCTGCGTGAGCACGGCGCCCTGCTTGATGGTGGCCACCGTGGGAATGTGGCGGTCATCAAGGGTCAGCGGCCCTTCGGCCAGGGCATAAATTTGCGTGTTAACCAGCGGCCCCTGCATGGGGCATAAAAACAGCCGGCCGCCGCGCATCGTCCATTAA
>JAJZCU010000332.1 GCA_021828935.1 Planctomycetota bacterium
AACGGCCTGTTGCAACTGTCGCTGGCCCAACTGCAAAGCAACTTCGGCGGGGCGTTGATCACGACCTGATCGGCGCGGCCATCGCGGTCTGATGGCGCCTGCGGGCTGATATGATTCGGCCGCGGAATAAACGCAAACAAAAAAAACGGAGCCGGTGGTTTGACAACCAACCGGCTCCTTTTGTTTTTTCGAGGGGACGAAAGAGGCTTTAGCACTTTGCGAGGCGTTTTTTCCGCAGGAGTGCTACGCCGCCGACACCGACCAAGGCCAACGTGGCCGGCTCTGGAACCGCCGGCGGGCCACCGCTGTTATAAGTGGTGGGGAAGAAGAAGGTCAAATTTTTCTTATCCAAGCTGACAACGCCGGGATCATTGGAATTCACGAGCAGGTCGTTGTTCATGGCAACATGGAAGGACGTGGATGGCGCACCAAGGGTGGTACTGGCCGAACCGGACCATGGTGTGCTGGTAAGAAACGGACCAGCCGGCGTGGTGGTCAATGCGCCGACATAATTCAAGGATGGGTTGGAGTAGGGGCTGACAAACAGTTCGCCGGATACGCTACCGTCACCGGCGGGCGCGGTCGAGCCAAGTGTAAGGGCAGAAAAACCGCCGTACTCGCTGCTTTTGACCGAACTGGCGGCAGAGGCCAACTTAGTGTTGACGCCCACGTCAAAATAGACACGGCTGATGCTGGTGCCACTGGTACCGTTAGCGGCCGTGGCGCTGATGTTGGGGGCGTTGAACATGAGGTAGATGCCGTTGCTGGTTGCTTCGGCAGTGGGCTGACCATAATACTGGCTGGACGTGGCCATGCCGTTTACGGTGACAACATCTTGAATGTTGGAAAAAGTGTAGCCGCCCGCCGCCACATTATTATAAGCGGTATTGGCGATGGCTTGACCGGCCAAGGCCACGCTCCCGAGCGCAACGCCAGCCGCGGCCAAAGCTACAAGCCGTTTGGACAAGAAATTCATACTGTTCCCTCGAAAAAAAGAAAGGTAATGGTTCCGTCCTCCGCGAACCCCTCGCGGAACGTTAGGAGAATGCTCTCCAAACGGAATCACTCACGTCCTAGAAGATACCACATGCCCACAGGAATGCAAATCATTGGCAAAACTTTTTTTGAAATTTCAAAAAATCGTTGTAACCCTATGCAATACAATGGGTTACGCGCGTAGTCCCAGCGGATATTTCAGGCCGAAGTGCCGCTTGGGCAAGAATCATCGCAAATACCGAGTTGAAAAAATCTTACCCATTTTAACATTCGGGCCTGATACGGGCGTTCTTTTTTTCGGTGGACGTGCGTCTTAGCGCGGCCTGGCCCGCCGGGTTCAAAAGGCGCCACGGGGTGCGCAAGCCTGTACTGCAATGGCCGCCGGCGTGCGCCCGAACTTATTAAGATTGACTGGTTTCGGGTTGCACGGCCTCCAGGGACTTATACTGATATTGAGTCTCGGCCGCTGGCGCCGTCGCAGGGACTAAAAAACTCAAACCCCTCAAGCCAGTTAAAAAGCCGGCGTCAGTTTTTGAAGGCGAACGGGGGGCCGTTCCCAATGCCGAAAAAAATGTGGCGGCGAATTGACACCAGCGGCACAGGGCGACTAGACTTTGGCTGCCGAAAAAAAGCAACCGCGTAGCTCAACCATGGCTAAGAAAGTTAAAAACGGTTGCCGAATCGAAGCTGAAGCATAGGTCGAGGCGCAGCGGCGGGCCGGTCGTGTTGACGGGCTGGTTTCGATGGGTTTTTTAAAAAAGCGGCATGTGTTTAATCGTCCGCTTGCTACGCCCTGGCCTTTGCACTATAGTACTGGGCTATGGAATTTGTTAGCCTTAGAAACAATCCCTCCTTTTTCATTGTTTTTCAGCATCCAAAATCCGTACATACACAATGCGCTATCAGTGCGAGTTTATTGATAATGGTAAGTTTTCCGACGGCTTGAGCTTTGACGTGGCAAGGCAGAGGTGAATGTTATGCGTATAACGCAAGTGCGTGATTATTCCAAACGTGGCGACGCCCAGGGGGTGCCCCCCCTGATGGACGTGCAGATCAACGCTTACAAGCGTTTTTTGCAGGCGGACGTTGACAACGACAAACGCAAGCGCGAAGGCCTCGAGGCCTTGCTGCGGGAAGTATTTCCCATTGAATCATACGACCAAAAGATGCAGTTGGAATACGTGCATTATGAGTTGAACAAGCCGCGGTACACCCCCGATGAATGCCGGGCTTTACGCCTGACCTATGGCATGCCCTTCCGCGTGAAGGTGCGGCTGGTGCGCAAGGAAAAGGCCGATGAAATTCTGGAAGAGAGCATCTACTTAGGCGACCTGCCCGTGCTGATCGGCGGCGGTGAATTTATCATCAACGGGGCCGAACGCGTGATTGTGTCGCAGTTGCACCGGTCGCCGGGCGTTGATTTTGTCACTGAGTCCAGCGAAGGCGACCGCCCGCTGCATGCCTGCCGGGTGATACCGGAGCGCGGCAGTTGGATTGAGATTGTTGTTACGAAAAAAGACATTCTGCAGGTCCGCATTGACCAGTCGGCGAAGATTCCGGCCACCACCTTTTTGCGGGCCATGGACGAAAAATTCAGCACCGACGAAGCCCTGCTGCGGGCTTTTTATGAAACGCGCACGATTCCCGTGGGGCAACTGAAGGCCGAATTTTATTCCGTTGGCCCAATCGTGGACACGGAAACCGGCGAGGAAATCGTGAAGGCCGGCGCCCAGATCGGCGATGCAGTCGCCAAAATTCAAGGCAGCAGCATCAAAAAGGTTGAGGTCATTGAACGCGTGGCCGATGCCCTGATTTTGAACACCATTCAAGAGGACGGCACGCACAGCTACAAAGAGGCGTTGCTGAAGATTTACGGCCGCCTGCGACCGGGAAACCCCGCCAATGAAGACAAGGCCAAGGCGCTGTTTACGGAAAAATTCTTCGATCCCAACCGCTATCGCCTGGGTCGGGTCGGGCGGTTCCGCATCAACCGCAAATTTGAGCAGAACGTGGCCGAAGATGAGATGACCTTGCGGGCCGAAGACATCTTGGGCAGCCTGAAATACATCATGGATATCCGGGCGCAGAAGGGGTACGTCGACGACATCGACAACTTGGGCAATCGGCGTTTGCGCACCATTGACGAACTGGCGGCGGAAGAACTTCGCAAGGGCTTCCTGAAGCTGCGCCGCACGGTGCAGGAACGCATGGCGCTCAAAAACGTTGATGAGCAGAAGGCTCTGAAGATTGTGGAACTGGTGAATTCCAAGAGCATCAGCAGTTCCATCGAGTTCTTTTTTGGCCGCAGCGAGCTTTCGCAGGTGGTCGACCAAGTCAATCCACTGGCGCAGTTGGTACACGAACGGCGTCTTTCAGCCTTGGGCCCAGGCGGCTTGAACCGCAAGCGCGCCGGCTTTGATGTGCGTGACGTACACATTTCCCATTATGGCCGCATCTGTCCGATCGAAACGCCGGAAGGCACCAACATCGGCCTGATCGCCTCGCTGGACCTGTATGCCGGCGTTGACCAATACGG
>JAJZCU010000333.1 GCA_021828935.1 Planctomycetota bacterium
ACCCGATCTTGGTTGCTACTGTGCAGAATTTAATACAATACGGAAGCATATCGTTACGGCGGCTGATATTCGGCGGTTGGGTCACCACCGGCCAGCCGGACGTGCGCCCGCCGCCGATGCCCGCATATTTGACCAAACAGCCCTTCCAGGTTGAAAATATGGTTTTTCAATGGGAGGTGGCGAAGGCAAAGGCAATGCACGAAAAGCTGCCGCGTTGGTAAAATCCTCCGTTCGAAATTTCGCCCCGGGCGATAAATGGTTCCGGCCGAAGGGCAATAGGGACACTCGCGGTCCAAATGGCGGGGGACGCAGCCCGACGCCGCCGGCTATGTAATGTTTTTAATTCCGCCGTCGTAAAAAATCTGTCCGATCCCGCCGCCGTTAATGTCGGCGCTCTCGGCCAAGCCGGATTGGTTGTGCGCCAGGCTCACCGCGCCGCTGCCAGATTTCGCCGTGGCGTCGGCGGCCGGGGCGTCATGGGTTTCATGCCCGTGAGTTGGAAGATATTTTCTTCATTATGATTTGAACGGATCAGGCCCCGCCACACCAACGCCGCCACCACGCCGGCGCCCAGGGCGAATCCCGCCACATGGCTGATGTACGCGATGCCGCCCAGGCTGTCGGAAATCATGCCCCACACATTCATCACCGCGTAGGCGATCAGCAGCCAGAAGCTGGAAAACTCAGCGAAACCGGGAACCAGAAAAAACAGATAAACCAGGCGCACATTGTTGTGCGGATACAAAATAAGAAATGCTCCCATCACGCCCATGATTGCGCCCGAAGCGCCCAGGCAGGGCATGTTGGGGCCGAACGCCAGGTAGACAAGCCCCTCAAAGATGCCCGCCGCGAAATACAGCGCCAGAAACCTCATGTGGCCCAGCTTGGCATTGATGGCATTGCCAAACAACCAAAGGAACAACATGTTGCCCAGCAGATGGAGCCAGCCTTCGTGCAAAAATAGATCGCCCACAAGCTGCACCACCTTGAAATGGTGCGGCTGCAGGAGAAAATCGTCGATCAGGCGCGGGCGGGAATCATGGTAAGAAAGAACCAAGCGCCCGTTGGATACGCCCAGCGAACCTGACGCTACCGCCCGCCGGTCCCACCGGTTCACGGACGGGAAAAGCGAAATGCTCACCACGCATGTGAGCAAAATCAGCAGCCAGTTGGCCCACGGCCGGCGGTCCATGGCCACATCCACGAAATACGGCAGAAAGAACAAGGCGATTCCCCCGAAAAAGCCGACAAACGGCAATCTTCTTCCGTGCAAATCGGCCCGCCGACGCGGTTCCGATTAATTCGCGGCACGACACACATGACGCGGAACGGTGCGAAACCCTTCGACCTGCTGTACGCAGGGCGCCTGGCCATATGACAAGAAAGGCGAAAATTGGCAATGGCTGGCGAAGCGAGGGCGTGCATCATGCCGGAAAATCGTTCCGCGCGCGCGCCTGCGGACGCCGCTAATCATGGCGTGGGAATGGTTCGCACTTCATGCGGGGGTCTTTGCGTCGGCCCTGGCGCGCCACGTCGCGCCGTGCCCGCCGATGGGGCGTTTGAAATATTGGAAAATTGTCACACGAGGGGGTGCGGACAACGCTGACGGGCCCCGGCGCCGACGGATGGTCAACAAAAAGCTAGACCGCTCCCGCGTTGGCGAGCCTCGCGGAGGCGGCTGGATCACGGCACTGGAAACAATTTCACGCGCCCCCAAAAAAGATTTCAGCACCCGTTACACTTTGGTCTTTTCTGGGTTTCGACGCCGCTTGATCCGCGGCCAAGATGGCCGCCCCCCACAGCTGGCCGGCGCGGACCGCGGTGCGGCGGAATCCCGCGGCGCCCATTTAGTGGCCCTGGCCCATGTTCGACCGCCTCTGCCGCCAATAATCGCGGAATGCCTCCATCCGCGGCAAAGTTTCGCGATCTTTGGCCCGACCCGCCGCTATTTTGCTGGCAATAATGTCGTCCGGGTGGCACACTGGAAAACCATCGACCTCCACATGCCGCCGCCACGCCGCCTCAAACGTGTCGATGCCATCGGGCGCGAAGATAAGGTCCAAGTCAAACGGGCCGTCCTTGATTTGCACAAAAGCTTTCCCGCGCTGCACGTCCGCGGCCTGGTCATCGGTCAGGGTAAAACCAAGCTCGCGCAGTGCCTCCACCAAAGCCGCCCCGTTCTCCGGCGTTTTCAGCACAAAAATATCCGCATCCTGCGTGGTGTCCGGGTGTCCCAGTAAAATTGCCCCGGACTTTCCAATAAATAATTAATGCACGCCCCGCCGCGCCAATGCGTCGCGGATTTCCTGCGCCTGCCGATATTCAAGCGCGGCCATAACCCAACCATGAAGGCAGATTCGCTTCGCACCATTGCCGGTATTCTTCCATGGTCTCGAACGACCGGTACGGCGCGTCATCGAGCACCGGCTTGTACGTTTTAATAAACGCAAAGCGCATGCGTACCTCCAGCGGGCGGCGGGCGGCAGCCTCGAATTCCGCCAGCCATTCGGCGGGAATGGCCTTGTCGACTTCCGTGGGCGCCGATTCCGGCACGGGCAGCGCGTCCGGGTTTTTTACAACTTCATTCATGCCGCTTATCTTACCAAGTGGAATGGGCGGCGGCACGCATACAATCAGCGGTGCAGCACGGAACGCGGCTGCGGGCGAGCTTGGCGTGAACGATGCCCATAAGGCGCTGCGCCGTGGCGCCTCTTGTTTCTTTCACCGGACAGCATGGCATGACCGAGCCAGGCAAAATTGAAGCGGCTGATTCTGCCAGCGGCCCGCCGCCCGACGCCGACGTGCATTCCATTGCCCCACCCGCGGCCACGCCGGATTCCAGCATCGCGCGTTCGCGCTGGGGCGTTACCGTAGCCCTGGTGATCACGTTTCTCCTTATTTATTTATTACGCTGGGTGCTGCTGCCCTTTGCCGCGGCCGCCGGTTTGGCCTATGTCGGAATGCCCATCCTGAACTTTTTGCACAAGCGTTGGCGCCTGCCGCGGGCCGTGGCCGCGGTGCTGGTGTTCATCGGATATTTGGTGGTGCTAGCCGCGCTGGGGGTTCTGGTCCGCCTGTTTCTTGTGCCGGAACTGTCCCGCGCCGGAAGCCGGCTGCCGAAAACCATTCGAACATTTCTGATGGGGGCCTTTCACGGGAAAAGCATCCATCTGTTCGGCCATGTGATAACAGCCCAGGGCGCCACCGCCAACATCATGGCGGTGTTGGGCACATTGGCCACCCCGGCGTTGGCGATCAAGGCCGCGTCGGTGGGTTTCGCGGCGCTGATGGGCGGCGTGCTGGCGCTGGTGCTGTTATTTTATTTTCTTTTGGATACCCCGCGCCTGGGCCAGGGCGCCCTGTGGGCCGTGCCCCCGCCGCTGCGCCCGCGCGTGCGGCGCATCGCCGCGCGGGTGAACCCGGTGCTGGGCCGCTACATCCGCGGCGTATTGATTGTCATGCTATACGCCGGCACGCTGACATTTATTGTCGCTGAATTTATCCTGCATTTCCCGCACGCCCTGCTG
>JAJZCU010000334.1 GCA_021828935.1 Planctomycetota bacterium
CGGTGAACTCTGGAAAATTCTGGGAACGTTCTTTTGAAAAAGCGTTGCGGCGCTTGTCCAAATCCCAAAGCAGCCCCGGCCTGTAGCCGGGATATCACACGTTAAATTTGCTCTAGTTTCTCATTTACGCAGCGCACGAAAACCGGCCCGCGTCCCCCGCCATGGAGGATGAATCACGCAAAACGACGGATAGTACCAATAAGTAGGCGGCAGTGCAAATGCCAAGGCCGGCGATTCCGGCGCTGCTGTCGCCCTGGTGCCCGTCGGCATTTCGTCGCTCGGATGGCGGCGGCGCCAGCGGGCTGCGTCGGGGAACGCATCGGCGCAGGTGCGCCAGTTCGCGCTGTGGCCCGCGCTGCGCGGCTAATCACGGCAGGGAATCTTCTTTTTGCACGGGCGTCGCACTCGGCAGCAGAATTCTTCGGCAACGGTTGCAGTCCGCCCCGTCTGTCCGCGGTCGCAACCGTTTAGGTTCTTTCCGCCGCTTTGGTTGCCGAAATCTTTATTTCACCGCCGTCGTCGTCTTAATCTGTGTTAATCTGTGAAATCTGTGGATGAAAATTTCGTCGTTTGCCTCCGCCTGCGGCTGGACCACCCCCTAATCTTAATGCAGAGTGCAGAATGACCCGCGCCACACGCGGCCGCGCTGGGAAACGCAAAAGCCATTACAATGCGCCGCGTTTCCAGGCGTCAGGACGCGCCGGTGGTGTTAAACGGAGTTGCCATGCCCATGTTGCCTTTTCGGTTGAAGACCCGCACTGCCCTTTTCGCCGCCGGCGTTCTGGCCGGCACGCTGGGCGGCTGCGCCAGTGCCTCGCGGCCACTGGTCACCGGCAAACGGTCAGGCCCGCGGCAGGCCACCGCGCAGCGCGTGGGCAATTTTCCGGCAAATTTGTTGTTGTCCACCGACGGGCATTATGCTTTCACGTCGGACATGGGCGCCACGGCGGCGCTGTGGTGCATCAACGCGGCCACGGGGCGGGGCGTGTCGCATCTTAATTTTAACAACACATTACGCCCGGCGCAGCGCCGGCGCCGCCTCACGCAAATGCAGCTCAAACGCATCCATGCCAATGGCCTGTATTACGGCCTGGCCGAATCGCCCGGGGGCACGCTCTATGCCGCCGGCGGCGCCGATGACCGCATCGCGGTGGTGGATGTCAGCAAACGGGGCCAACTGATCCCGGCACGGACAATTCATACTAAAAAAGGAGACTTTCCCTGCGGCCTGGCGCTGGATGACCGGGGCATGCTCTATGTGGCAAACAATGCGGCCGGGGGCGATTCGCCGTTTGGTCATCCCGGCAGCCTGGCGATCTACAGCCGGCGGACGCGGCGGGAAATCGGTCGGTATGTCTTTAAGAATCATGGAAACCTCTCCAATTTCCCGTTTGCGGTGGCCACGATGGCCGGCGGCGGAAAGACGTTTGTGACTTCTGAACGCGCCGGCGCGGTGACCATTCTTTCCACACGAAACCCAAAGCACATCCGCCTGCTGACTAAAATTCATACCGGCCGCGATCCTGATGCGCTGCTGTTAACCTCCGAACAGCAGGCGCTGTATGTTGCCAATGCCGGCAGCGATTCCATTTCAGTCATAGACACCGGCGATAATCGGCTGATTCACACCATTTCCTTGCGGCCACCGCAGGCCCGTGATCTGCCGGGCGTGACGCCCACGGGCCTGGCGCTTTCGCCGAATCAGAACAATCTGTATGTGTCGTGCGGCAACATGAATGCAGTGGCGGTGGTGAATTTAAACGCGGACCGCCTGACGGGCTACATTCCGGCCGGCTGGTACCCCACCGGCGTGGCGGCGGCGCGCGGCCGGCTGCTGATTTGCAACGCCAAGGGCTGGCGCGCCCGGCATCCGAACGTTGCTTATGACCCCTATGGCTCTTGGGGGAATATTAATAACCGGGCGTTTGTTTTGAACATTATCCAGGGCAATGTACAGTGCCTGCCAATTCCGAACCGCCGTGATCTGGCCGCCGACACCCGGGCCGTGCTTTCGGAAAACCGCCTGACGCGCATGAACCCCACGAAAAATCCGCTGGCGTGGCTGGGGATAAAATCAGGTAAAATCACGCATGTGTTTTATATTGTCAAAGAAAGTAGAACATACGACCAGATGCTGGGCGATATTAAGCGCGGCAATGGGAACCCGACGCTGTGCCTGTTTGGCGACCGCGTCACGCCCAACCAGCACGCGCTGGCGCGCCGCTTTGTGCTGCTGGACAACCTGTACGCCAGCGGCGACGTCGGCGGCGACGGCTGGAGCTGGTGTACCCAGGGAATGGCCAATGCTTATGTGGAACGCAATGTGCCCTATTGCTATTCCGGACGCGGCCGCGGGTTTGATTTTCAGGGTCAAAACAATGGCTACATTACGGGCGGATTTTCCGGCGGCAATGGCCGGCCCTGGCACGCCGGTGAAAAAGTGGGCGCGCGAAACGGCGGACCGGCGATAACCAATGTGGCTTCCGCGGGGTTGTACATTTGGGATTTGGTGCGGCGCGCCAACCTTCCCATGAGAACCTATGGCGTGTTTATGTCTTTTGGCGGCCATAGCAGGGTTGGCGCGCCAGGCCTGCCCGACAATGTGCCCACGGTTCCGGGCCTCATGCCCGGCGGGCACAACCTCCGCGGCGTCTGCGATCTGGATTACCGACGCTTTGATATGAACTATTCCGACAGCAACGCCCCGGAGATTATTTACAAAAAAACGCATGACCTTGGCGCCCTGTACGCCCGACGCGCCTACGGCAAATACCACGCCCCCAGCCGGTTCGCCGAATGGGACCGGGAATTTAAGCTGATGCTTAAGCGCCATCCGTCCGGCCACTCCGTCCCGGCGTTTGAAATGATAACCTACATGTTGGACCATACGGCGGGCCTGGCGCCGGGACAGCACTCGCCGCAAGCAGATGTGGCCAATAATGATTATGCCGTGGGCGAAACAGTACAGGCCATCAGCCACAGCCCGATCTGGAAACACAGCGCGATATTTATTATAGAAGCGGACGCCCGGAACGGCCCGGACCATGTCGATTGCCACCGCACCACCGCCTATGTGATCAGCCCATACATCCGTCGCCATGCCGTGGACGCCCATTTTTACGCGACCGACAGCATGTTGCGCACCATGGAATTGCTGTTAAACCTGCCGCCCATGTGTCAGAACGACGCCGTGGCCTTGCCCATTATGGACTGGACCCGCCGGCCGCGCAACATCAAGCCGTTTGAGGCGATCCTGCCCTCGCGGCGGATCATTGAAGCGCGGAACCCGCAAATGGGGAGCGGCCATCTTGGCCGATAAATCGTACGCCTGTGTCGCGGTCCCCAGATGAATCTTGTTATGGACATAACCACGCCTTACTGGAAGCCCACCACAATGGGGGGTGGCCATCCTGGCCGCCGGAGCGCACGCATGCCATTTGGGTAAAAATTTGGCGTAGACATAACTACGCCGGGCTGGAAGCCCACCCCCCATAAAAGCCCACCCCCATAAC
>JAJZCU010000335.1 GCA_021828935.1 Planctomycetota bacterium
CGGCCTAACAGCCTACACCTGGCGCGAAAAAAAGCCCCGGGTGGCCGTCGCAACGGCTATGGGGCCGCTTTTCGCCGCGCCTTGACGGCCCTGGCGGGAGCGCCCTTATCCCGAACTGACGTTATATTATATGGACCAATGACCAGTGGCGGCAGTGGTCAGCCCCAGCGGAGCGAAATATGTGGCCAGGCTTGGAGGGATCAACGGACTTTGTGCGCTCCTGTTCCATGCCCATCGGTCGCGTTGTGCGGTGACTGCCGCGAAATGTGGGATGTTGGTCGGCGCCTGTTGGGTCGGGCCGTATCTGGTATCGGTGTGGTTCGGACTTGGGCTTGTTGCCGGTCCGGCTTTTAGGTGTAGACGGGTATTGGTATGCAACAAACCGCTGCAAATATCGAAAATGACGCCAGCGCGGGGCCGGCGGCGCCGGCATCGCCGTCAGCATCGTCGGCGCCAGCGTCAGCATCCGCATCGTGCCGGTTGCCAGGCCGTGGCGCATCGGGCTCACGCCCGGCGGCCTGCGCAGGCATCCCCCGTGGGCTGATGGCCGCAGGCGTTGCGCCGGCGTTGGCCATCGGAGCGCGAGCGGATCGCTCGCCCCCTACGTCGTCGCCCTCATGGTCACCCCCATTCCCATTCCGCCACATCCTCGCCGTCACCCTGGCCAGCCTATCCTTACTACTGTTACCCCCGCGTCACGCCGCCGCCTACAGCCGCCGCGGAAGCCAGCGTTCGCAAATCGCGACCAGAATCGCCCGCGCGAAGGCCAAAGCCGCCGCCCGCGCCAAGGTCGAAAAAATCCTCCACTGCCCGGCCAAATTCATCGTTTCCATGTGCCGGGACAATGTTGGCAACATTTGGGTGGGCACCGAAGACAGTGGCGTGTACCGTTACAACCCCTCAGCATCCGCGGGCAATCGCTGGAAACAATTCACCACCGCTGATGGCCTGGGAGACAACAACGCCTATGCCTTGGTCTGCGACAAACAGGGCCGCATCTGGGCCGGCAACTTAAACCACGGCGTCTCTGTCTACAACGGCAAACGCTGGCAAGATTACAATGTGATTGCCGATCCCAAGCGGCATGTTTTGGCCGGGCCCATCGGCGAACGCGTGTTTGCTGAGGCGGTAAATCCTGTTAACGGCGACGTGTGGATGGCCACCAGCGCCGGCCTGTGCCGGTACAAAATTTCCGATGAATCGTGGCATTATTACACGCGGGCCAACGGTTTGCCGTCGGACCAGGCGAATGCCCTGGCCTTTGGCAAGCACGGTCGCCTGTACGTGGGCACACAATGTGACGGCATTGCCATTTCCACCGCGCGAGAACACTACAAACATTGGCGCGTCATTCGTGGCCCATGGAAAATGCCCACGCGCCCCAGCGGTTACGGCCTGCCCAGCAACTTAATAAACTGTCTGCTGGCCATGCACGACGGCACCGTGGTGGCCGGCACGGATGGCGGCTTGGCGTATAGCCGCAATCATGGCCGCAGTTGGCGGTATCTGCGCGGGCAGGATTATGTTGCCAAGGTCCGCGGCCTGTACCACCCGCCGCGCGATTGGCGACCAGCGCCGCCGCGGGTGTTAAACAATCTGCCCTTGGAAGATTACGTTACCTGCCTGGGCGAACAGCGCATTAAAATGCGTCGCCACGGCCGCGTGCATGATCTGCTGTGGGTGTGCTACCGGCAGCAGGGTTATGAAATTATTGACCTGCGAACCGGCCGCAAGTTCGCCAGCGTGCGCGACCCGGCACTGGCGAAGACCGATGGTTACATTAGTGCGATGGTCGCAGGCGGCCGACAGGCTCCGATCCTGGCACGGTATGGCGGAAGCGTGACGGAATTCAAGCTGCTCAAGCGCGCCGGGTGCAGGCCCGTTCTTGTTATCGGCGCGCGGTGATATAATGGTGGTGAAGGCCGGCATCGGCGGTCGGCGCCGGCGAACACGGATGCTTGTGCATGGAGCAAGGTCATGGAAACCGTCGCAGTTCAAATTCACCTTCCCAAATCAGTCGCTGGAGATCCGGTATTGGCTGGGGCCTTGCAGCAGTTGGCCGAGCAATATCAACGGGCTTTCGAGCCTGAAGGCACTCCCGCACCCGTGACGCTCGACGAGGCGGAGTCTGCGGCGGCAACGCTGGGCGAGTTGATCGGTCGGACGCTGTTGCAGAACCACCTCGAAAAGCAGTCGGGCCAACTCATAGCGGCCAACGCGACGTGTTTCGGTTGTCCGCGGTGCGGCCAGCCCGGCGCCGCCAAGCCTGAGGGCAAACCGTGCCGACGCAGCGTATTAACGCGCGTCGGGCGGGTGGAAATACCTGGCACACGTTATTACTGTGCGAGTTGTCGGCTCGTTTTTTTCCCTCAGCACCAACAACTGGACATTGGCAGTGAAGGGTACAGCCCCAGCCTGTTAAAGAAAGTGGTGTACGGGGCCGCCAAGCTGGGTTCCTTCGCCGGGGCCAGTGATAACCTTTTGCAAACGGGCGGCTTTTGTATCAGCACGAATGCCGTACGAAGAATCGCCCAGACCATTGGCGGGGAGTGGCAGGCACATCAGGACCAGCAGATCGCCGCGTTCAAAAAGGGGAAACTGCAGCGTTTGCATCGAGAGCACGCGGCGCCAGTGGCGGCGGTGATGCCCGACGCCGGGCGCGTGCAGACGCGGCGGGAAGCCACGGCCGTGGGGCCAAGGGATCCTGCGTGGAAAGCCACGAATGCCGTGTGCCTGATGACCATGAGCAGCCAGGAGCAGAAGGCGGATCCGATGCCCGAGCCCCCCAAGGCGTTTCTGCGTCCGAAGCGCGTGAAAAAGATGGTGCAGGAAATTAAGGCGCAACACGGGTCGGTGGAAAATTCCGGCGGCGCCACCTGCAAATCGCAAGAGCAGCCTCTCGCGGCGGTCGAACCACCGGCGCCAGCGGAGATTCCATCAACACAGAAACCGGCGGACAAACGGCGTCCGGGCCGGCCGCAGGTTTTGGTGAAAACCGTGGTGGCCACGATGCAGAATACCGAACACTTGGGCTGGCTGGCGGCGACGGCGGCGCATCAGCGGGGCCTGGACCTTGCGCGGCGGAAGGCCTACGTGGGCGACGGGCAGCAATCGAACTGGTCTATTTTTGAAATGCACTTCCAGCCATGGGGATTCATCGCCATTGTGGACATCATACATTTAATTACTTATTTGTACGCGGCGGGCATGGCGGCGTACTCCAAAGGGTCGGACGGGTGGGAATTCTATTGCTGTTTATTAAAACTGGCGTGGAAAGGCCAGGTGGATCCGCTGCTGAAACAGCTCCGCGCTAAACTGCGGAACGCCGACCAATACCAGCCGTGGCGGAGGCAGGCAATAACCGACGCCATCCGCTATGTGGAGAATAATCGGACACGGATGAATTATCCGGAATACCGGCGGCTGGGGCTTCCGATCACCAGCGCGTATATAGAATCAACGATCAAGCAAATCAACAAGCGGATCAAGGGCAGCGAGAAATT
>JAJZCU010000336.1 GCA_021828935.1 Planctomycetota bacterium
GGGGCTGCTCATGCGGCGGAAAAAACGCAGGCGAGGGTCGCGGGGGCGTTGCCGGGGCCCGCCGGGGTCCGCCAAAAAAATGGCCTGCGGTTTCAAACGCTCCAGCGTCTCCAAGTCCGTGGTTGGATAGCCGGCGCCCAAAACTGCCGCCGCGTTGCGGATGCCGGCCAACTGCATTTCCTGGGCAATGAACGTGTTTTTCCCCACGGCTATCAGCGGCTGACGGCTGACAAAATAAACCGCCGCGGGCTGCGGCCAATGGGCATATTTTTTGGCAATGGCGTGCAGGGCCGCCCGCAGAGCCTCGATTTTTCGCTCCGCCGCTGCGACATGGCCGCTGATTTGTCCAAGCCGCCGCGCCGTGGAATAAACATCCGCCAACGTATTTAGCCGTACATCCACCAGCGCAATATGCCGCCGCCGCGCCAGCCGCACCAGTCCCGGCTTCAGGCGCTTAGTTGAGGTTTGCACCACCAGCGCCGTGGGCCGCAGCATTAATAGTGTTTCAACATTCACGCGAAAATAATCACCCACCACAGGCAGGTTTTGCAAAGTTGGCGGCAGGAATGGCCGGTCAAACCGCGACACTCCAACCAAATCGCCGCCGGCGCCCATCTGCACCAGCATGGCCGTGGCGGCCGGAACGGTGCTGACAATTCGCGGCGCCGGCATTGAAGCGGAATGCGATGGCGCGCCGGTCTGCCCGCGGCTATCGGTAACGTGCGCGGCCGTGCGATTTCGACAACCAGCCAATGCAGAAAGTACAATGCACAGGAGGCTTGCCAAAATTGCCTCCCGGCCGCGGGCGCCCAGGCAAGGCCGCCCCCTTGAATAATGCTTGATTATCGGCATCTGCGCACTCGTAAATGTTTGCCGTCCACCTGTAAAATGATTGGCGCGCCGAGGCACGGTTACACGCTCGCGCCAACCTGCCCCGCCGTGGCGGATAATTTTTCCGCCAAGTCCGTTCGTCCGCTGGCATTCTGGCCCGGCAATCGGAATAATGGCCCGACGGATTCGACGAACTTGTCCTTTTTTTGGGCCGCGGGGCAACGCATGCGTTTTATTCATACGGCGGACTGGCATCTGGGCCGGCTATTTCATGGCATTCATTTAACGGAAGATCAGGCGTATGTGCTGCGCGGGCAATTTCTTGATCTGGTCCGGGACGTTAAACCACATGCCGTGATCATTGCCGGAGACATTTACGACCGCTCGGTGCCGCCGACGGAATCTGTGGAATTGTTTAATGAGCTGCTGGAGCGTTTGGCGCTGGCCTTGCGCGTGCCGGTTATTTTTATAGCAGGCAATCATGACAGTCCGCAGCGCGTGGCCTTTGGCGCAAAAATGTTTGTTGGCGCAAACGTGCATGTCTTCGGCAATCCCGAGAATCCCGCGGGATGCGTCACGCTGGAGGACGAACACGGAAAGGTGGTCTTCTACGCCGTGCCGTACGCGGAGCCGCCCATGATTCGGGCGCTGCTGGCGGATAACGCGGTGACAGACCATGACCGGGCCATGCGGGCGTGCCTGCGTTGCATTAAAACCGCGGACTGCCGCAGCGTATTAATTGCGCATGGTTTCGTGGCGGGCGGCAAATCCAGCGATTCAGAACGGCTGTTGACCGTGGGCGGTTCCGGGGCAGTGGCATTGGATGCATTTGATGGTTTCAACTATGTAGCGTTGGGCCATCTGCATGCGTCGCAGAGTCTCGACGATGCGCGGCGCGTGCAGTACTGCGGGTCGCCACTAAAGTATTCATTTTCGGAGGCGGAGCACAAGAAATGCGTGCATGTGGTGGAGATGGACGCCGCCGGGGCCTGTACGGTTAAACAGCATTGCTTAAAGCCGCGGCGCGACGTGCGGTGCGTGGAAGGTTTTCTGACCGATTTATTAACTGCCCCGCCGGATGCCGCCACGCAGGAAGATTATTTACGCATTACGCTTCAAGACACCACCGCGCTGCTTGATCCCATTGGCAAGCTGCGGCAGGTTTACCCCAATGTGCTGGAGATAGACCGGCCGATGTTTTCCGGCATTGGACAAACGGGTTCCGGAAGCGTTGACGCCCGAAAGCTCACGGATGCGGATCTGTTTAACGCTTTTTTTACGGAAGTTACCGGCGCTGCGCCTGATGCCGCCCAGGGGGCAATGTACGCTGAAACTGTTAATCAACTCCGGCAGCAGCAGCGGGAGACCGTATGAAGCCACGGTGTCTGAAGCTCTGTGCCTTTGGCCCCTATGCCGCCACGCAAACCATTGATTTCACCCGCCTGGGCGACCGTCATTTCTTCCTAATTCACGGCCCCACCGGCGGCGGCAAATCCACGCTTTTGGACGCCATTTGCTATGCGCTCTACGGCGAAACGTCCGCCAATGAACGCAGCGGTGAACAAATGCGCTGCCATTTGGCGCAACCCACCCAACCCACTTCCGTCACGCTTGATTTTGCCCTGCGGGACCGCACCTACCGCGTGACCCGCAGCCCGCAGCAGCAGCGGCCCGGAAGAACGGCCGAGCGAATGGTCACAGACAGCCCGAAAGCCACCTTGTGGAACACCACCGGCGGCGCCACGGAAGAGTGCGCCCCGGTGCTTGCCGCCCAACCCAAAAAAGTTGACCAGGAAATTGAACGGCTGCTGGGCTTTGGCGTGAAGCAGTTTCGGCAGGTTATCGTGCTGCCCCAGGGGAAGTTTCGCGAGTTTCTGCTGGCCAATTCCCGCGACCGGGAAGCCATCCTGCAGTCCCTCTTCCAAACCGAATTTTATGAGGATATTCAGAACGCGCTGAAGAACCGCGCGCTGGAGATCGAGCGTGAGCACAGCGCCTGCGCGATGGCGCAGAACGCGCTGTTTGCCCAGGCGCAGGTGGAAGATGCCGCCGCGCTGCACAGCAAGGGGCAGCAATTGCGACAGGAGGCGGCCGCCGTTGCGGAACTGCTGCCGTCGCTGCGTGATGTCCAGAACGCGGCGGCAAAGACGTGCAGCGAAGCGGAAAAGACCGTGGACAAGCTGCGCGAAGACGCCGCGGCACAGGGGGCGCTGGGCCGCCTGTTAAAACGCGCCGAAGAAATACAATCGATTCGCAGCGCCGTGCAGCAGGCCCGCCGGGCGCTCACGCTGGCCATTCCCCGGCAGCAGCTTGAGCAGGCGCTGCACAACCAGCGCACGCGCGCGGCGCAATTGCTGCAGACCCAGGCCAGGCTCAAAGACGCCACCGCCGCCGCACAGCAGGCTCAGGACGCGCTGGCCCGGCAGGAAACCGCGGCCGCCCCGCTGCCCCAACTGCAAGTGGAAGTCGAGCAACTCAAGGCCCTGACCGTTAAGGTGCAAAGCGCCGATGCCGCCCGGCAGAAACAGGCCGCAGCCACTGACCATCTGCAAACGCTGCAGCGGCAGATGCCGGAGAAAACGCGGCACGTTAACGAACTTGCCGCGGCGTTGGAAAGTACTGTCAGCCACCTCAAGGAAACTGAAGTCTGTGCCGGCGCCTGATCGCGGGCG
>JAJZCU010000337.1 GCA_021828935.1 Planctomycetota bacterium
ACCACGCCCAGATTGTGATCATTCCAGATATGGCGGCCATTGGCGCTGGGGCGGACATGTTCGCCGCGGTAGATCAGCGGCCGTAACTGCCAGATGCGCCCCGCCCGGTCGATGCCAAAGTGATAGCCGATGTCTTCAAACCCGCGGCTGCGCTGGTACTCGCGAATTCTTTCCCAGAAGCGGGCGGTTTGCTGAAAATCGTCAAAATAGGATGGCTGGGGATCGCCCGTGTGGTGAAAGGTGATCATATTAATCCCGTCCATGGGCTGAATCGTGCGCATGTTCGGGCCAACATTCGTCCAAGCCGAGCGGGGGATAATGGCCAGCGGATTGGCCGGAGGCACGTAGCGGCGGACCGGCGGATGATAGTCGGTTAAATGGAAGTCAGTGGGGGGGGAGTAATTCGTCTGGGGATCATGCACCAGCGGCAGCACATGCGGCGGCGTGTACGGATCGGGCAAATCCAGCAGCGCGGTGGTGGGAGCGCTTTGCGGTTGCGAGGCACAGCCGGTGAGGGCCAGGCCGGCGACGGCGGCAACGCTTCCTAAGAAGCCGCGGCGGGACAGCGGTCGGGGTTTGAATGCATCCATGTGACGTTACACTCCTTTGAAACTTCCGGTGAATCTTCCGGATTCTAAAAAAAACGACGCAACTAACGGACTATCGCGCTAAGCAACGCGTTGACAAGGAAACCGTGTGGGGACCAAGCATTGTCGCCGGCCCCGGCCCTGTTCCGGGCCCTGTTCCGGGAGTTGCCCCGGCTTGCCCCGGCGCTTACCGGGCGGGCGATCCATTCGGCGGCCCGGCGGCCCGGCGGATGGCGCAGCACGGCCAATGATCCGACGGCTGCACAGGGGCCATAGTTCAGACAACGAAAAGGAGACCCCATTCGTTCCTATAACTGCTTGCAGACCCCGGTCCAGCGACGATTTCGACGCCATTGCTCCAGCGCAACTATCGGTATAGTAACAAGCGGGGCTGGAAATAAAAACGCGGTGAGACAAAGGGTTCCTTTCCCAGAATTCGACCCGCTTCCATGGCGTTGGCAGGTGGCCATGGAAAGCCGGTTTTGCCGCCCGCGGCAGCCCCCGGGCGCGGTAATTGCCCATGCGGCCACGGCGCCGCCTTGCCGTAAGCGTCGCGGCGCCGCAGGCATCGCCCATCTTACGACGGGGCTACGGCGGCGGGTTCGGAAGAAAAAACACAAAATTTTCAGCCGACGCTCGTGCGGCCATGCGGCCCGTTTTATGGGGCGTTGCCGGCAACCGCCGAGGGATACGGTAGATTCTGCGCGAATTGATAACCGATCAAAAATGCAGGGCCACATCCGCATGTGTCGCCGCAAGGGCATCAGGAACCTGTACGGGCGTCGGCAAGGATCGCCGCGGTGCGGCGCCACATGGCCCACTTGGCCCGGCGGTGGGCCTTGCCGCGGGTTAGCTGGTCCCATTGCGTTTCTGAGAAGTTCAGGATGTGTTTCAGTCCAATCGCGGGGGCCGGGGCGGCAGGGGCAAATTCGGGCTGGGAAGTCACCAGTGGCCGGCGATTCCAGGGGCAGACATCCTGGCAGATATCGCATCCGGCCAGAAAGCCGGCCTGCGCCATGGGGCCATGTAACTCCGGTGGAATATCGCCGCGGTTTTCCAGCGTTTGATAACTAATGCAGCGCGTGGCGTCAACCTTGTACGGGGCGATGGCCCCGGTGGGGCAGACGTCAATGCAGCGCGTGCATGTGCCGCAGCGGTCCGGCAGCGGGTGGTCCGCGGGCAGCGGCAGCGACGTTAATAATTCGCCCAGCACAAACCAAGAACCATGGACGGGATGAATCAGCAAGGTATTCTTGCCCACCCAGCCCAGGCCCGCGCGGGCGGCCAGATCTCGCTCGTCTATGGGGCCGGTGTCCACATAGGCCCGGCTGACAAACTCGTCGGCGGAAGTGGCCGGCAAGGCGCTCCGCAACCGCACTTCGAGCGTTTTCAGGGCCTTCAGCAGCACTTTGTGATAATCGCGGCCCCAGGCGTAACGGGCAACTTTTCCCATGCCATCGTCAGCAGCGGCGGACTCGGCCGGTGCGAGGTCCGTGGGCGCATCGGCGGGGGCTTCGGGCATTTGTTGGTAATACGCCATGGCCACGCACACCACGCTTTTGACCCACGGAAACGCCGCCGACAGATCATTTCGGCGATCCGCGGTGCGGGCCAGATAGGCCATATCGCCGTGTTTGCCCTCGCGTAGCCATTGGTTGTATTCGTGCGAGAATCTGCTTTTTTCGGGCAAAGCGATGCCCACAAGGTCGAAACCGGCTTGCCGCGCCCAATTTTTTATGTCTTGCGTGAGTTGGTGTGCGTCAAGCATGTGGAGGGGCTCCTTGGGAGCTTATGGGTTGCGGTTCAGCCAAGGGTTCACTTGCAAAAAACAACGGTTGCGCGCCAACCTGTGCCGGCGCCCGGCGATTGTATACGGCGAGAACCTATGATACATGTTTTTCCTCGGAGGCATTGCGCCGCACAGAGGAAATAAAAAAACGCTGAGACGGTCAGATCGCTGAGCACGAACGGAGGTGGGCAAATCAACAGGGCCGCAGAATTTGGCGACCAAGATGGCCGCCCCCCCTTTTAACCCAAGCGCGCAAAATCCCGGTAATGCTCCCCATCATCCCGTCGTCTTATCCGCGTTCATCCGCGTTATCTGCGGTTTCGTCGTGATGTGTACAACAGTTTGATGCATCGCAGCGGAGTCTCGCATTCGGCGGAGACCGGGAACCGCAAGCTAGCGCTTCACGATGCGGATGGGCAGGTTGGCCTGGGCAATTTCGTGCGTGGTGCGGTCGGTGACGCTCATGCGCAGCGTGTACTTGCCGATGGCCAGCGTCCCGGGAATGGTCATTTTTTTTACCAGGTAAAAATCGTGGCGGCGGTCCAGCGAGCGGTCTTCAACATTTTCGGGATTGGGCCGCCAGATCAACAGGCCGTCGTTGGTCATCAGCGTGTCCTGCTGCCGGAGGCGCGTGACGTACCAGCCGTGCGGGCTCTTTTTTGGCATGAAATGGGCGACTTCACAATAAATGATGACCGTGTGCCGCCGGCCGTAGGCGAATTTGTTTTTGACCGGCGTAAAAACGCCAAAGCTGTCCACGCGGCTGCACAGCACCAGACGGGGAATGCTCAGGGGAGCATGGGCGGCCCAGCGCCGGGCGGCGGCGATCAGGGGGGCGGCGCGCTGGGCCAGGGTTTCACTGTTCACCGGCGTGCGTTCAACCATCAGCGAAACGGCATGGGTGATGTCGCTGATGATTCGGCGGTCGCCCGGATTGACGGCGGTTAGCACCGGGTCCGCAGTGGGGCGGGTGTTTTCCAGCGAGTCCAGCAGACTTAGCGCCAGTGGGTATTGCAAAACGGACGGCCGTGCGGCGGCCCGGCGACGCAACAACCCCAGCACGGCCGCCAGATGCAGCGGCGGGGCATGCGGCATCATTTTTTTGGCCTT
>JAJZCU010000338.1 GCA_021828935.1 Planctomycetota bacterium
CGTTCATTCGTCCCTGCGGGACTTGGAATATCCTCGCGCCTTGTTCCAGGGGTTTCACCCCTGGCTATTTTCAGACGCCCAAAGGGCTACGGGGCACAGGCCATGCCCGGCCTGATAAAAATACCCGGACATTAAACGGCTGCGCGCCATTGTCGGCTGCGGCGCAATAACGGTGCTGGAAGTATGGACGGTATGGGTTGCCAGCCGAAATGACCGCGACAGTTGTTTACTCGGAGACCCTTACGTTGCCCCCTTTATCGCAGAGCGCCAATCAGTTGCCGTAGCATTGCCACGGCTTCGGCGGCGGGCGCTTCGGTTTCGCTGCGATCCGCCATGTTTTTTATTTTCACAACGCCGCGGGCGTATTCGTCCGGCAGGAAGATGGCGGCCACGCGGGCGCCGCTGCCGGCGGCTTCCTGCAATAGCTTGCCAACATTTTTGGTGGCGCGCGTGCTGGTGACGGCATGCAGGCCGCGCCCGGTGACCGCCGTGTGGTCGGCATTCCAATGCGTCTTGCGCAGATGGGCCAGCAAGCGTTGGGCCGGCAGTGGGTCGGGTAGAATGTTTACCACGAAAACATCGGGCTGGGGCAGCAAATTTTTGGGCAGCAGATTCTTTTCGCGCAGCACGAGTTCCAGCACCACATCGCCCATGCCAAAACCGGTGGCTGGAATTTCCGGCCCGCCCAATAGTTCAACAAGTTTGTCGTACCGCCCGCCGCCAGCCAGCGCGCGGTTGGCGCCGCCGACGTCAAACGCTTCAAACACAAAGCCGGTGTAATAGGCCAATCCGCGGACAATGGTCATATCAAATGCGCAGTAATCGCCGAGACCGGCATTGGCGAATTCGCTTTGCCGCTGCGCAATTTCACTCCGTACATCATCCGGCCAACTTGCCAGCAATTCTTCCATGGCTTGCCGGCCCTGTTCTCCGGGCTTCGCGGATGCGGTTAAAAGATCAAAGACCGCGACTTCGCCGGGCGTGCATTCACGCGCTTCAAACAGCGCGTTCTGGCCGGCGGCGTCAAGTTTGTGCAGCTTGTCAAGAATTTCATAGGCAACGGGCATGCGTTCGGCTATGAATGGTCCGGCGCACAGGCCGCGGGTCAACAGTTCGCGATGGTTCCAACCCACGCGCACCTCGCGGGCGGTCAAGCCCAGTTCTTCCAACGCGGCCACGCACACGGCAACAAGTTCAACGTCGGCGGCGGTGGTGGCGTCACCCAATACATCAGCATTCCACTGAATAAATTCCCGCAGGCGGCCTTTTTGCGGCTGTTCCGCACGATAGCACCGCGGTATGGAAAACCATTTGATGGGCCGGGGCAACGAGCCCGCTTTTTCCGCCACCATGCGGGCCAGGCTGGGGGTAAATTCCGGGCGCAGGGCCAACGCCCGATCGGCCCGGTCCTGAAAGTGGAAAAGTTGTGAAACAATTTCGTCGCCGCTTTTAATTTTATACAGTTCCAGCGGCTCAAAGGTTGGCCCGTCCACTTCCAGAAAGCCGAAGCGCGTGGAAACCGTGCGCCAGGCGTCTTCAATGTAGCGGCGGACGGCCATGGCGTCGGGGTAAAAGTCGCGGGTGCCCTTGGGGCCTTGAAAGCGTGTTGCCATAGGCGGGCAGTGTAGGGTGTTGCCGATCAACGATCAACGGCACGCGTGCTTTGCGTGGGTCGGCGTTTCGCAGTCAGGGAGCTGCTGGTGGATATTCGGCCGTGTGGCGCCGCGGATGGCATCTCCGCCACCGCTGATGCGATTGGGCGAACAGTGCCGCACGTTGCCGTACGGGACCGCGATTTTTGAACGGTCAATTCGGCATCTTCAGCAGGACGCCGTGCCTTTCTTTCGATTCCGGTGACATATTTGGCGATGGGCCGACGCTTGAGACGATGCATCCGGCTGCGGTACGTTGGTAATCGAAGGCGTGGCCGCTGAAAGGATCGAGGTTATCAAACTTCGCATTTTTTCCTCGCAATGCCGAAAGCGTCGCTGGAAAGGCCGAATGTTTTTGGCGGTATTTTGCCAGCGCCATGGCGATTTGCGCCAGGCGCCACGCGGTTTTTCCTTCATATTGTAACGAAATTTCTCCTATCAGGGATGGCCACAGTGTGCTGTCGAGGCGTTGGAATAATGCCATGCTGGGATCGACGGATTTTTCATGCTGCCACTTTAAAAATTGCCGTTTCGCCAAACGCAGTTGCAGCGTCGCGGCGGTGAACGTCGGTGCGCTTAAGGCGCCGGCCAACCGGTTATATTGCGTGTTAAGCTTACGTAGGATGAAGTTCTCATTTAATGGTAAGGGTTTCACCCCATGGGCGTTGGTGACGGCGTCGGCGGCGCGAAACAAACTCATGGCCGCATCCAGGGCCGAGAATCGGTATTCGAGTCCCGCCGTGCTCCGAGCCAGCAGCAGCTTTGGGGGCGCGATTTGGAGCCCAGCCGGCGCGACGGGATGCCGGCCGCACATCGCACAGGCGATGGCGCAATAATCTTCCGCCGCTACCCACCTCAATTCCAGGCCGATTTCGTAACTTAAGGCGTGACCTTGGCTCATCAACGCCGCAAGGCGCGACACAGCACGCAAATCCCGCAGGCATGCGCGCAGCCGGCGCCTCTGGAGTTCAAACATTGCCTGCCTGCAGAGATCTCGGCCCGCGTGCTGAATTTGTGATAATGGTCCGGGCGACGCCCGCATCATATAGGGCGCCCTGGCAGGCTGGGGCAGCGGGAAAAAAAGGCGGGGACGTTTGACCGCTTGCCGCACCAGGCGCAGCCGCTGTTTCTGCGATAATAAAAATTTAGCCAATAAAGGGTGTTTGTTTGCGGACCATGGGCAATGCTCCGGCGGATGCCTGTTTGGGGCGAACCCGGATGGCGGCGCCTTTCTTGCGCCAATGGGCAGAGTCTTTTCGTAATCGGCCCGCCACGCGGAATATTCCGGCAGGGAGGTCTTCGGAAGTTGCCTTTGCCGCATGCCCAGCGCCCGCAGTTCCTGTTTCCAATGCCGGCGGAGATCGCGGCGATCCACCAATGCCTCTATCAGCGGAATCGCTGCGTTGTTTTGGGGCGTGACGCCTTTTTCCATGATGGCATTGTACGCCGCGACGTAATCCACTGTGCCGTCGGGGTACAGCGGCCCGGTGACAAAGGTGGTGTCGGGGTCCAATTTCAGCGCCGGCCGGGGCCAGAACAGCCAGATCGCAAGGATGGCGGCTGCGACCAAAAGTGGGATGCCCAAAGCGATGAGAACGGCGATCAAAACCTTTTTCCGGGCGAACATGATTTTCTCCGGAAGTCGCGTGGACGGATGGTCGCCAATGCGCGATGTTTTGGCGTGGCGTCGTGAATGCGCCGAATCCACAAATTTTTTAGGAGCGTTTTCGTCCTTACTTTGCCGGCGGAATTTCCTCGAGCGCGATCTTGAGGGTGGGATCGGATTGCAGGGTTTTCAGCGAAATTTGCGGATCGTGCTCGAGGAAATTC
>JAJZCU010000339.1 GCA_021828935.1 Planctomycetota bacterium
CGCACGGCAGGCAAATTGCCCCGTCGCTGCGCCGGAAGACGCTGGGAATGGGTTGATTACGGTGGGCATGATTACCATTAATTATTTGGGCGGAAGACCATGTGGCGCCGTTGTCCGTACTCTTGCGCATCAGGACAATGAGATTGTCCCACCCCGTTGACGCCGCCATGCCATTAAAGTGAAACAGCGTTCCGTGGCCATCATTCCACAGTGCCGGCGCGTGGTTGTTGTGCCCGGGAGCGCCCCAGAAAAAGCCGGCCTTGTCCCACCTAAAATGGCCGTACCGCAAGCGCGCGGCGGCGATGGCCAGTTCCCGTCCGGATTCGGTGATGCAGGTGTACCAAATTGCCAATAAATCTCCGTTGTCGCACCAGGTTAGCGCGGGGTCGTGATTGTGCTGGTGGTACAACGGGCCGTTGGCGTTGACGGGAATATGAATATATGGCACAGGCGTGGCGAAGTAGGGCTTGGCCATATCCACCGCGGGCTTCCAAGGACACGGCCTGGGGCTCACCTGCCGCGCCCAAATCCCCTGGCTGCGCCGCGTCAGGGGCCGGGCACTTAGCGGCGGTGCCTCAACAATTCTAAATGTGATGCGCGTATTACGATCGCCGGGCAGGTCCGCGGACCGCAGCGTCGCCGATGGCGCGCCATCCTTTTCGTCATAATCGCCCCCGCGGGTCACGCGGAAGTCTCCGCTGGCATGACCAATGGGATCCTTTTGCATGAAAGATGGATACGGCCCGTACCAGTCATGGCACCAATTTTCCAAGCCCCTGCCGCCGTGGAACGCTTCAGGATGTCGCCGACAGGCATATTCCCATTGGGCTTCCGTGGGCAGACGGAACCGGCGCCCGGTTTGTTTTCCAAGCCAGTCGCAAAATGCCGTTGCATCGAACCAACTTACCATGACCACTGGCGCAGCGCGACGGCCGACGCGAACAATTTTGTGCGTTGGATCAAATTGTTCGAAAAGCGCGTTGGATATTTCGGCGCTGATGCGGTAGCCGTGGGTGATGCGTACCTGATGCGCGGGCCGCTGGTCCCAGGCGCCGGGATAATTGGCGGTGGCGTGGCCCATTTCAAATCGGCCGGCGCGCAGATTTGTAAACTGCAGGCCGTTTAGCAAATCGGTGCGGGCAGTTTCCCTTTGGGCGGCCATGGCAGTCTCCATTTGTGCCAGGAAATTCAGATTATTGACCCGGTCGAAATGTAAGTATTTCCTTTCTCACGGTCGGCAGCGTCAACACCGGTCCATGCAGCGCCCGGCTGGCGGCGCCGCCCGCCACAAACCGCACCTTCCGCCCGGGCCAGGGATTTGCCAATCGCAACTTTTGTCCCGCCTGGCTGACGATTCGCACATACCGCACGCGCCCATGTTTTATTTGGCTGGAAACCAGGAAATTTCCGCACGCCAGCAGATCGCCAAATCGGGCGTTCTGCGCTTTGGGCCAGTCAGGGAAAACATGGATATTTTTCTGATAACTTTGCAGCAGCATGGCGCAAATGCCCGCGGGAACGTCCGAACAGTTTTCAATGCCGCCGCCCCCGAAGTGCAGTGCGAAATTGGGCGTCATGAAATGCGTCACCAGAAAATGCATGTGTTGCAGGATGCTGTGCGGGTTATACCCGGCACAGGCGGCCGCCGGATAAAAGGTTGAGGTGTTATTAAAGTCATACCACAATTGTTGAAAGCGCGCGGTGGCCAAAGCCGCCTGGCGATCGCGCGGGGAACTTTCCAAACCAATTTGCCAGCCCGGAAACACCGCCATCAGGGATGTCATGCCCGCGGATGAACCTTCCTGATGCGGCTTGTACCCCGGCTTAAAACGATCTCCCATATTCACCCACGCCGGGCCCCGCTGCGTTTGCCGTATCACCCATTGGCCACGGGTTTTGGCCCTTCCCACCGCGTTTACAATCGGCTTCACCGTGGAGGCCCGCACAATGGGCAGCGGACTTAAATGCCTAAGAATATGTTCCCAGCGGCGCCGGCGAGCGGAATTTTTATGCAAATCCCGATTGATGACAATTAAATTCGTATACAGCAGCCGGAGAAAGGCCACGCTGGTGGCCGGGTTTACGGCGTTTCCGTCGCGCATTTCATCCGGCGCGTCGTTGGCGTCCACGTAAACGCCATTTTTTAATTGCAGGTAGTGGTCCCAAAAGCGCGCCGTGCCGCTCAACAGCGGATACACTTTTCTGGCGTAAGCAAGGTTGCGGGTGTAACGCCAGCGCATGACGCAGTCGACGCACGCGAACAACGTGCCGCTTTTTTGCTTCATGTACAGGCTTGGGTCGGCATCCCAGCCGGGCGACGGGATCATGTGAGTGTAATCAAAAATTCCATGAAAACCGCGGGCCTTGGCTTCGGCCCTGCCGCGCGGCATGTAGTCTAAAAGCACGCGGTCATAGTTTCTGGCCAGCGCCACATGGTTGGTGGGATATGCCGCCCAAAAATTCGCCTCATAGTTGTAATCCAGCGTGTAATCGCCCTGCCAGCCGGGGTGGGTGGTAGTGACAAAGTTACCCCACAGGCCCGGGGCATCGTGGCCGGGGGCGCTGCAGCATGCCAGGAAGTACAGCGAACCGTACCACGCATTCTGAATTTTTTTATCCGGAATTTCTATGAATGATTTTTGCCAGAAATGTTTCCACCAGGCGGCGTGCGCGCGTTGCAGCGAATGCACCGCCTGCGCATTAAGTTTTGCCAGCAATGCGGCGCTGCCGCGGAAGTAGCGCCGCGAATCGCGATTGTCCGCCCCAATGACCACCAGCGTTACAGTACGCTGCGGCGCGATTCGCACTGCCACGCGCCCGGCGGCAACAACCTGGCTGCCCTCGCCCAGGGCGCGCAGAAACAACGCCCCCTTCGGGCTGGCATCCTGATAAGGAATCTGTTTGTCCCCGCCGTGAATGGAATATTTATCCGCCCCCATCACCTGCGCCGCCGTCGGAAATTTTGTGGTCCGGGCAACTTCGCGGCCGTTGGTAAAGATGGTCATGGCGCGGCCGTTATACTTGACCGTTACGCGTACCAGACGGTTCAGCGGAAAACGGGCGGATGCCTGGGCTACGGTTTCATTCAATTTGGCCCACAGCCGGCCATGGTTTAACGCCAACGTAAACCCGTCATAATTCTGCGGCCCAAAACTCCAGAAATTGCTCGGCTGGGCGGCAAAGATCACGTTCTTGGCGCCTTGGGCGGTGGCCCGCACGCGCATGGTCAGGGTGAATTGGCGCTGCGGCAGGCGCAACATGCCCAAATTGGCGTACGCATTGGCGCCCCCATTTAAGGCGCACCGCCACCCTCGCGCTCCACGGCGGCGAATGCGCGCGCCCCCAGTGGTAACAATCCCCTTTCCCCGCAGCCACGCCATTGTGGGCCGGGCGTGTCGCGCCTGGGACGGACCGATCGCCTTATTAAAAATCTTCACATCGCCAATTTCTCCGTGAAATGGCGCACGCGGCCCCTGTTTAAT
>JAJZCU010000340.1 GCA_021828935.1 Planctomycetota bacterium
GAACCGGCTGACAATTCGCGGGTCCAGCGCAGGCGGCGACCAAACCGACTCAAATTATCGTTACGAGTAGATATAGCGACGCCGCGTACAGAAACGATGCTACCGCAGGCGTACAAATTGTTCGGCGCGCACGCCCAGCCGTTCCAAATGCGGCTGCACATCGCGCACCCAGCGCTGGCCGTCCAAATAATAACCGGCCGTGGGCTTCAGGCCCTCCACGCGGCCGCACCACCAGCCGTTAAACCCGTGCATGAATAATTCCCGCAGGTATTTGCAGGTCATGCTGGCCAGGGCGGCAGGCAGGCTGTGCGTTTCGCTTTTTTCCTGAAACACCAGCACGGCCCGACGGCCCTCATACAATAATTCATAACTGCTGCAGTGCCGCGATTCGCGCAGCACGCGCAGGCTGGCCTCGGGAAATGAACGCAACAGCAGCTCTGTGTAATGGTCGCGCCCACCCTGCTTGTCAATTTGCAGCAGCATGTCGTCGCATGGGAAGCGGCGCAGTAGCAGCCCCGCGTGTTGCAACGTCAGGGACACCAGCACGCTGGCCTTGTTGTTGGTGCTTGCAACCAGGGCGTTAAATGCGGATTCCGGCACCAGGCGAGTGTGCAGACCCGCCGGTTTTATGCCGGCCTTTGCCATG
This sequence comes from Planctomycetota bacterium, assembly GCA_021828935.1. Classification (GTDB taxonomy): domain Bacteria; phylum Planctomycetota; class Phycisphaerae; order WQYP01; family WQYP01; genus JAJZCU01. Next base: position 647 of record JAJZCU010000340.1, read on the forward strand.
GCCGCCCGCAACATGTTGGAGGCAATGGCCACATCCACCTTTTCGCACAGCCACGGCCAGCGCAGACAGTCGATGGCATACCACGGATGAATGGCCAGTTCACCCGGAGGGCACTCCATGGCAGCCAACAATTCCCAGGCGTTGGAAATGCCGTCCATGCGGCCCAGTACCGTGAGCACCGTGAGTACGGCCCGTTCCAGGTGCTTGTCGCCGTCGGTAAGCGGATGCACCATCTTGCTGTCAGCAATGAGCAGCCGCCCGCGCTTCGGCGGTAGTTTTTTGGTTACCGCATCGCGTAAAAGCTTCCACAGGCAGGGCGAATCTTCTGGCGGTTCGGGCAGGGCTCCGGGCAGTTCAAACGCAGCCGCGGACACCACCAGCGGTCCTAAAAGCGGCCCGTACCCGGCTTCATCAATCCCAGCGACGATCATGAGCGTATGCCTTCCATGCAGGGCGTGTCGGCAAGGCTGTGGCGAACAGCACCGGGCGACTGACAGTAGTAAGTGTACGGGGATTATCGGTCCATGCATCCGCCCTTTGCAACCAATTTGTCGCGGGAACCGCGCATTTGGTTCGATGATTCTATACTATGCTTCTATGGCGCACCATCCGGCGGATCAAAGCCGATGCGCCCGGCTGCAGCACGGCACGGCAAATGCGTGTCGCAGGCGGGAACGCTTTTCCAGTGACGCCTTCCGATTTCGGTGAAGCGATGACACGCGACCCTCTGCCAACGCAAACTCCCCCGGCCCATGGCCGGCTGGCTGGTGATTCCCGGTCCGGCAGCACCACGGGAATCGCCGGCATCGGTCCGGGCCCGCAAAGTATTGGCTGGGTGGACGATGCCTGGCGGCAGCAGCGCACGCCCGGCGCCTACGAATGGTGGTATTTCGATGCCATCGATCCAGCCGGGAATGGCGTGGCCATGACGTTTTACGACGGCTTTAGCTTTCATCCCAACTATTTAATGCACCAAAGCCGATACCGCCGTCGCCTGCATCGCAACCGCATTGACGGCCTGCTGCCCAACGCTCAGGCGGAGGCCTACCCGGTGGCCCATGTGGTGGTTTATCAGGGCGGTCGCGCGGTGACCCAATTTCTTAATCAATATCCGCCCGGCTCGTTTGAGGGGGACAGTGACCTGCCGGAGTTTCGCCTGGGCCCCAACCGCGTCACGCTGCGCCAGGATGGCAGTTTTGGCATTAGCGCCCGCGGCTATCCCATGCAAATGACCTCCCGCGGCCCGCGGCACCGCACCGATCAACTGCTTTCCCTCTCGCTTTCATTTGCGCCGACCTTTCCGGGCGTGCAACACGTCCGCCCCTTAAAAGCGGACAGCGCTGACGGCGCCACGCACCAATGGATTCTGGCCGCCCCGCACGGGCACATGACCGGCCATGTGCAGCACATAAGCACCGGTGACGATGTGGCCCTATTAGATTTTCAATTGGACGCCCTGGGATACCATGACCATGTTGCGGGCGGTTCGGGACTGGGCATTGATCTCCGCCGGCGCAGTTGGGGCCGGGCCCTGGGCCCGGATTGGGCCCTGGTCTGGCAGCATTCCGTCAACCATAAACGCGTCGGACAGGCGGACGCGGCCATGCTGTTCCGCGTCGGTTATAAACCAATCATTATTGAACACCCTGAAGTGGACGCCGACCGCGGACGGCTTTCCCCCTGGTTCCTGCATTACGACAGCCGCACCTTCATGCACGGCGGCGACGCCCAGGGCAATTCGGCGGAATTGGAAGTGCGGCGGCGCGCTTTCATGGAAAGTCACCCCCATTTCACGCGCACGGCCTGTCGTGCCACTTTCACCGTGCCCGGAAAGCTGCAACTTAGCGCCGACGGCCTGGCCGACACATTGCGCATGCAACGCCTGCACTGGCCGGTGATCAGCGACTTGATGCTCATGTCGATCCTTTGTGTACGGCGCGATGACCCGCTGTGGCGACAGTAACGCGACATCCCATCCCAGCGTTCCTACAATGCCGCGAGTTCATCCCCGCGTGCCGGACGCACGTTGCGGCCTGGCGGCGGGAATTCACCAGTCGGGAGGCGCGCCATGCCACGCGGCGACAAGTCAAAGTATTCTGGTAAACAAAAAAAGCAGGCCGAACACATTGAAGAGGGCTATGAACACCGCGGCGTGCCGAAGAAAGAAGCCGAAAGGCGGGCCTGGGCCACAGTGAACAAGTCTTATGGCGGCGGGACCAAAGGCGGTTCGGGGCATAAGAAAATGGACAAGGGACCATCGAAAAGAGGCGGCAAAAAAGGCGGCGCGGCGGCGGCGAAGCGTCCTGCCGCAGCCCGGTCGGCGTCGGCAAAAAAGGCTGCCAAAACCCGCGCTGCACGCAAGAAATGAAGTCGGCCGGCGCGGACTTTACGCCTCCACCGCTGCGATAAATTTGGTCATACCCAGCGAAACAACCTCCGGCTGTTCCAACGGCGTGCAGTGCCCCGCGGCACAAATGGACAGCAGCGTGCTGCGCGATATGCCGTCGGCCACTTCCTTGGCCGCTTCCGCCCCGCCCATTTGGTCTTCTTCGCCCGCGACCACCAGCGTTGGCACATCAATATCCGCCAGCAGTTTGACGCTATCGGGCCGCGCGCCCATCGCACGCAGCGCCCCGATCACGCCCGCGGGCGTTTGCCGCAGAATCGTGTCCAATACTTTCTTATGAACCTCGGCTTCAGGCTGCGGCCGCAGCAATTTGCCGGCCATGGCTTCGGCGATTGCCTGCACGCCCTGCGCTTGTACCTGCGCGGCCATCGCCTCACGCGCCGCCTTTGCCTCCGGCGAATCCGCCCCGACCCGAAGTGATTGTGACG
>JAJZCU010000341.1 GCA_021828935.1 Planctomycetota bacterium
CGGCGCCCCGCTTTTTATTTTGCCAACGGCCAATCTCCATCTTCCGTCGTATCCGCGTTCATCCGTGTTATCCGCGGTTCCCCCATTGGGCCTTAGCTACCCGCAACGGCCTGCGGGGCGCGCCGGGCCGTGCGGCCGTGGCAACTTCAGGCGGGTTCAAATATTAATATCCGCAAAAATACAAAATGCGCTTGCCACGCGGCCCCATCGCGCCGCCGCTTCACGGCGGAGCCCAGTCCGTTCCGGGCGTCGCCGGGCGCCCACGTTACTATCGCATCTTCGCATCGCGCGGTATGATCAATGAACATTCTCAACCGTTTTTTTGGTGGCGCCCGGAGATTTTATGCTAAAAATAAGCTATTTCGCCGCCGCGGCCTTCGTGGCCCTGGCTGTGGCCTCGACCGCGTCATTTTCCGCGCCGGCCCGCGCCAGTTCATTTGCCGCCCATGTGCCGCCGCACAGCGTGGTCTACATGCGATGGAATGGCCCGGCACTATCGCGTGCGTATCAGCAATCTCGCTGGCGCGGCATCGCACAAAGTACACGCCTGCGCGGCGAGATTTTAAAGATACTAAACAACATCTTTCCGCTGGGCGCTTCCCAAGGCGCCGTGCCGGCTCTGGCAAAGTTGGCCCTGCGCCACCAGGGCGCTGTGGCCGTGGACCTCAGAAAGAACCTCCACGATTTCTATGCCCCAGGCGCGTCGTTCCTGGCGTTGCGCGCCGGCGCCGATACCGCAACAGCGCTTAAACTGATGCGCCAGGTGGCGGCGTATTACGCGCCCAAGGATGTCAATTCAAACCGCACGGTGATCGCCTACCGGGCGGGCGCCTACGCGGTGCTGCAGGAATCAGACTGGGGGAAGGCGAAGTTGTTCAAGGCTCGCCAAGGCCAGCCCGCGTTTATGCCGCTGCTGGCCCAAGTCAGCCGCGGCGCCGACGTATCATTTTTTATGAATGTGGCGGCGGCTCGGCGCGACGCCCACCCCGGCCCGAGAGTCCCTGCCCGCCTAACCGGAGCACAGATCGCCCGGCAAATTATTGGCGTGCCCAGCATCCACACCATTGCGGTGGGTTTTAGTTTTGCGGGCAAAGACTGCCGCACGAATCTTGACGTGACTTTTTTGGGCAAGCCGAAGGGCTGGCTAGGCTCGGTTGCCCAGCCGACCTCAGAGAACATGTTGAAATTCGTGCCCAAAAATGTGGCGGATTTTGTGACCACCAACGTCAACCTCACCGGCGACCTTGGCGCCATCATGGCCGCTGCTAAAAAACGCGAAACGCTTACCAATTTTGAAATCGCTGCCGTGAGCCTTCCGTACCGTTTCAGGCGCCAATACCATATGCGTCTGCGCCACGATTTACTCACGCCGCTTTCGGGGACGTGGCTTGTTTATCAGGCGCCGGCGGCACACGGCGCATTGCAGGATCCGATCTTCGTACACCCGTTAAAATCGGCGGAGGTATTCATTGCCGATTTTGGAAATCTTGTCAACCAAATAAACGCCCAATGGCGCCAGTCGCAATTGCCGCTGCATATCGCCGCCGCGCACACGGCCACCACGCGATATTATTCGATCCCATTGGGCATGTTTTCCCCGACCCTGGCCATCGCCCATAAAGCCCTGTTTTTAGCCCCCACCAAGGCCGCTGCGCTGGCCGCCGCCAAACGAGGCGCAAGCCGGCCGGGAATTGGCGGCAACCACATTTTTAGCAAATTAAAAAAACGTCTGCATGTGCCCCCCGGCGTCCATGCCGCCTGCAGCTTTGCCCGGACCAAGCCTCTGGCCCGGGCATTGCTGGCCATCTTTCGGCAACAAATACAGCCCGCGCTGCAGAACGCTGGCGTGATGCATAAGGGAGAGCGCTCGCCAAAATTTAACAAACTCGCGCCCTATCTTTCCCCCGCCGCCGGCGCCTCCTGGTTTAACGCCTCCGGCTATCATGTCACATGGATCGGACCCATGCCCGCCACCCAATTGCTCATGCTCCCCGCATGGGCCGCGGGACCATCGGGAAAAATGCTGCCACAGCTTTTGGATAGAAAGATTGTCAACTCCTTTCGCCGCTCGCAGGCCGTGCGCTCGGCTTCGCGTCTGCGTAATCTGGGCGTGGCCGCGATAGAATATCAAGACGCGCACAACAAGCCGCTGCCCGGAATCGCAGGGTTGGTGGCATCGGGCCTGCTCTCGCCAGGGTCATTAATTAATCCCGCAACGCATCACACACCCCTGGTTATTCCGCCGGCCGATGCCCACAACGTGACGTGGATTAAAAAGCATCTGCCGGGCCACGACGACTTTGTTTACCTTGGCAAAGGGGTACAGATTAATAAGATAGCAAACGCCAGCGCATTTGCCCTGGCGTATGATCCGCACCGCACGCCCGACGGCATAAACTGCCTCTATGCCGATGGCCATGTGGAAAGCGATTCAGCGCAAACCGTTAAAGCCGCGGTTGCGGCAGTCAATCGCCAGCGCGCCAAGATGGGGCTGCCCGCGATTCAGCCCCAGGGCGTTTCGCCGTGAGCCGTCGCCGTTCCGCCGCACCCGCATAACGACTTTCGTCAACGCCGGCTTGCACCGCATCCATTTCGCGGATACCGTGCAGCCACTGCCATGGACAGCTATGAAACATTCCTGAACCCCGCCGCCGTGGCCGACGCTGCCCGCCATGTAATTCCCATTCGCCATGATTTGCACCAAAACCCCGAATTGGGCTTTCAGGAACATTACACCCACGGCGTGGTGGCCCGCGAGTTGACGCGCCTTGGCGTGCCGTTTACTGGCGGACTGGCCGGAGGAACGGGACTTACGGCGCTCATACGTGGCGCGGCCGATGGTCCCTGCATCGCATTGCGCGCAGATATGGACGCCCTGCCGATCACCGAAAACACCGGCCTTCCATATGCCAGCACCCGGCCGGGCCTCATGCACGCCTGCGGCCACGACGGCCACACGGCGGTTCTGCTGGCCGTTGCCGCCGTGCTTGCGCCCCAGGCCCACCGCCTGCCCGGAACTATTAAATTAATATTCCAGCCTTCTGAAGAAGCCAACAACGGCGCCGCCCGCATGTGCGAGGCCGGCGTGCTGGACAACCCACGCGTGCAGGCGATCTTTGGCCTGCACGGCTGGCCGGGCCTCAAGGTGGGCACGGCATGTACCCGCGGCGGCGTGCTGCTGGCCGCCGTGGACAGTTTTGAAATAATTATCACCGGCCGTGGGGCGCACGGGGCGTACCCCGGCGACGGCGTTGACCCCATCGTGTGCGCGGCGGCGCTGGTGCAGGGTCTGCAAACCATTGCCTCACGCGAAATTTCCGCCACCGAAGGCTGCGTGGTCACCGTTGCCGCCATTCATGCCGGCAACGCATTTAATGTCATCCCCGAAAGCGCCACGCTGGTGGGCACGTTGCGCACGCTGTTGCCGGCCACACGCGCTGCGGTGAAAGAGGCGGTACAGCGCATCTGCGCTG
>JAJZCU010000342.1 GCA_021828935.1 Planctomycetota bacterium
CCCCGGTCGGGGGCTCTCCGAACCACGGGTTTAGCATTCCACTGGGCGCCGGCGTTGGGATCATAAGCCCAGCCGGAAATGGTGCTGCCGTTGACCACGTCCACATGGCCAAAGGGACCGGCATTGTTGTAGACCATGGTGTTCAAGAGAACCTGTGCGTTGGTGGCCGGATCGGTCATGTAGACCTGCACGGTATGAATTCCCGGGCCAAGGTCCGGGGTGGTAAAGGCAAAGCCGTGGTTGTTGTTGCCGTGGGTGATGTTATTAAGATCGGGACGATTCAGATTGGCCTGTTGCGAGCCGTAGATCGTGCCATCGACCTTCAACTGCACAGTCACGGGAGTGGTGGGATAGTTTTGATCATAGGCCCATCCGACAATATTGTTAACATTAGCGATGTCCAGATGGCCATAAGGCGGCACATCGTTAATCACATTGGAACTGATGGTCACAGGCGTACCAGAAGGCACGTCAATGGCCTGCACCGTAATGGTGTGCGGGGCGGCTGAAAGGCCGCTGAAGTTGAAGCTAAATCCGTGATAGGCGTTGCCCAGGAACTTGGTCAAGTCGGGCCGATAGCCGTTCGCGAGCACCGTACCGACGGTGGCGCCATCGACCTGGATATTCAGCGAGATCGGATTGCCGGCGGCATTGGGATCGTAAGCCCAGCCGGAAATCGTTGAGTCGGTGACCACGTCAACGTGACCGAAGGGGGGAGAGTTAACAATCGTGCCGCCGCCGATAAGGGTCTGGCTGGCGCTGGTGCTGTCGGAATTCAGCGCATAAATTTGGATGGTGTGGGAGCCTGGCGTGAGGGTGCTGGCATTAAACGTGAACCCGTGATTGGGGCTGCCCAGCGCGGATTGCAGGTCGGGGCGGGGCAAATCGGCGGTAAACGGGGTGCCGATGTGCCCGTCGATATTGATGCGGACTTGCGTTGCCGAGCTGCCGAGGTTGGAGTCGTAGGCCCAGCCGGAAATTTGGTTGTTGGTGAAGACATCCACATGACCCACGGGCGCCACGGCGTTGGAGTAGATCAACACCGGATCGCCGGTGGGCGCGTCGATGGCGTATACGTCAACAACCTGATTGGCATAATTGCCGCTGAGGAAAAAGCCGTGGTTGCTGCTGCCCAGGGCCGATTGCAGGTCGGGGCGGTATACATTCGCAAGAAATGGCGTACCCCGCACGCCGTTGACATCCACGCGAACCTGAATGGGATTGGCGCCGGCATTGGCGTCATACGCCCAGCCGGTAATTCCGCTGCTGGTAACGCTATCAACGTGGCCGATAGGCACGGCATTGGTGACGGTCGCCGAATCAAGGTACACGACATCAGCGGTGTCCGGGTTCACGATGGAAACCGTGATGTTGTGCGCGCCGGGCGCCAGGCTGGGCAACGTGATGGAGAATCCGTGATTGGGGCTGCCGACAACCGACGTTAAATCCGGGCGGTTCTGGTTGGCCTGATAGAAAGAATTGGCGCCGTCAATGTTCAGTTCGACTTCCACAGGATTGGCGCCCACATCCGGGCTGTAGGCCCAGCCGGAAACCTGCGTGGTATTAAGCACGTCAACGTGGCCATACGGAAGCGCGGAAAGCAGCAGTCGCGGTTCGAGTGTTTCAAACAGCACTGGCCGTCGAACATCAACCACCCGCGGGCGGGCGGATAAGGCGTTCTTTTCGTCCAAACCAGATTTACCGCGCCCAGACCGACGAAGCGGGGATAACGGTGTACGCAACCAGTCCAACATGACGTGTACTCCAGAAAAAAAATTCACAAAGCCGCCCGTCAGGAGCGGCCAGCCTAATGCTTGCCAATTTTTGGCGCGGCACCAATATGCACCGCGCCGACGACGTGTGCTGAAATTCGGCCCAAACACCCGCCAACATGAAAAGTACGATACCTAGGCCAGCCTCAAACGTCAAAGCGGCCAAAAAGGCCGGGCAGAGTCATGCTCAGCCGAGACCGCGATTCCTTGCAAAATCTGCGCCAACACATGCACACAGACTTGCCGTTGGCTATTCCTGCTCCTCGCGAAGCTTGGCCATCACCGAATAATCTTCCAACGTTGAAGTGTCGCCCACTGATTCGCGCCCGCTGGCAATGTCGCGCAGTAGCCGCCGCATGATTTTGCCGGAACGCGTTTTGGGCAACGCCTCCGTGAAGCGAAGATCATCGGGGCGAGCGATGGCGCCAATTTCCTGCGTGACCCAGGCCTTCAACTCATCGCGCAACGTATCGCTGGGTTCATACCCACTGACCAGCGTGACAAAGGCGGAAAGGGCCTGCCCCTTCATTTCGTCCGGGCGACCGACCACCGCGGCTTCGGCCACCTTGGGATGGGCCACCAAGGCGCTTTCCACCTCCATGGTGCCCAGACGATGACCGGCCACGTTCACCACGTCGTCCACGCGGCCCATGACCCAGAAGTAACCATCGGCATCGCGGCGGGCGCCGTCGCCGGCGAAGTAAAAAGGTGGAATATCAGAAAAATATTGCTTTACAAAGCGTTCGTCATCGCCATAAATGGTGCGCAACATGCTGGGCCACGGTTTGCGGATGACCAGATACCCGCCGATATTGGGGGGCACTTCAGCGCCTTGTTTATCAACCACGGCCAGGTCCACGCCAAAAAAAGGCGTGGTGCAACTGCCGGGCTTGGCGGCGGTGACGCCGGGCAGCGGGCAGGCCATGATCGCGCCGGTTTCGGTTTGCCACCAGGTGTCCACAATGGGGCACCGGTTTTGGCCGATGATCTGGCGATACCACATCCAGGCCTCGGGGTTGATTGGCTCGCCCACGCTGCCCAGAAGGCGCAGGCTGCTTAGATCATGTTTCTTAACGTGTTGGTCGCCCCATTTAATAAACGCCCGTATCGCGGTGGGCGCCGTGTAGAACACGTTCACTGCGTGTTTTTCAATCAGGGCCCAGAAGCGGTCGAAATCGGGGAAATTGGGCGCGCCCTCATACATCAGCACGGTGGCGCCGTTGGCCAGCGGGCCGTACACGCTGTAGCTGTGACCGGTGACCCAGCCAATGTCCGCCGTACACCAGTAGACGTCCCGGTCCTGAATATCAAAGACATATTTAGTAGTTAAATAAGCGCCCAGCAGATAGCCCGCGGTGGTATGCACCACGCCCTTGGGCCGGCCCGTGGTGCCGCTGGTGTATAAAATAAACAGCAAATGTTCGCTGTCCAGCGGTTCGGCCGGGCAAACGGCTGAAAGGCCTTCGGCCACCATGAGATCGTGATACCAATGGTCGCGGTTTGGTTTCATGCCCACTTCCTGCCCGGTGCGGCGCACGGTGATGCAGGTATGCACGCTGGGGGTTTTTTCGAGCGCCCGGTCCACGTTTTTCTTGAGTTCCACGATTTTGCCGCGCCGCCAGCCGCCGTCGCTGGTGATGACGGCGGTGGCCTGGGCGTCATTGATGCGGTCGGCCGGACGAAATGAAGGGGCAGGCC
>JAJZCU010000343.1 GCA_021828935.1 Planctomycetota bacterium
GCCGCGACGGGCGCGCGTCGGCGGCACAATTCCCCGGCGTTGCGGGGCCGCCGGCGCGCGGATGTGCCGTCGCGCGGGCGGGATATGCCGCGTCACGGCGCCGACGGGTATCTGGCCGCCGCACGCACGTCGATCCGAAATTAATTAATCGTTGCCGGCACGCGGCGCGGGCATCACCACATTCCTGCGCCACATTCACATTCGTCGCCGCCACCACCGGCAAGCCGGCGGCTCTATAGCCCGGGCCTTGGCCGGGTTTGGCCGCCGCACGCCGTGCGCGTGAACCGGTTCCGTGTTCGGCATCCACATGCGTTGCCGCCACCATATGGTGCTGGGCCTGGCCCACGGGCGTATAAGGCCCTTGGCAATTTCGCCGACCTCCTGCCGTTCCATGCTTCGTTACCCTCCATGGTGCGCGGCCTGCCTAAAACTTGATCCCGCCGCCTTTGCCAATAACGTGCGATTTCTTCACAATGCCCTTCGGGAAAAAGACCACCACGCGCATTTTGGTGAAAATATTTTTACCCCGATAGGGCCCGCTGACTTTCCAAGCCAGCGTCCGCGTGCGGTTGTGCCACACGAAGGCCGTGCGGCGCACGATCCCTTTTTCATAGTTGTAAGTTGTGCCGTCGTCTTCCACCAGGGTGAAGTGGGCGCCCTTGCCGGGGTACACCTGAACGGTCAGCGGGCCGCCGGGCAACTGTTGGGTGTCCTGAATCACCGGCCCCAGCGGCAGAATGGTTCCCTGCCGCACATACATGGGAACATGGTTGAAATTCGGATGGCCCAGCCGGTACGCGGGCCCTGGCGCGGTTTTATTGCTATTAAATCTGTACCACACGGCTTTCGGCAGATACACCACGCGGGCCGGAACGCGCGTCAGCAGGGGCGCCACCAGGAGGCCCCGGCCCACCAGCCACTCAGATGTCATATTCCGCACGCGCCGGTCGTGCGGAAACTGCATGACCAGTGGCCGCATGATCGGCCACCCCTTTTCATAGGCCCGGTGGGCCAGGCTGTACAGCAGGGGGATCAAGCGGTAACGCAGGTCCAGGGCGTGCCGCACGGCCACCGTTGTCTTAGCCCCAAATTTCCATGGGAAATGGGCCACATCGCCCAGGCTGGAATGCGCCCGCATAATCGGGAAGAATACATTGGCCTCGGCAAACCGCGCGAACAGATGCCGCGGCTCTGTGCCGTAAAAACCGCCCATGTCGCAGGTTGCAAGCGGCATGCCCGCCAGACCATAATTTAACAAGTGCGGCGGCTGCTGCCGCAGGGTATGCCAGGCGTCGGGCGTGTCGCCGGTCCAGACCGCGGCGCCCAGCCGCGCCACGCCGGGGCAGAACGACCGATTCAGTTCAAACGTGCGCGCGTTGGGCTTGGTTCTGGCAAGACCGTCCATTTCCGCCAAATTCCAATAATAATAAAGCGTGAAGCGGGCCTCCCCCTCGTCATCCCACCAGCCGGATATGCCCGCTTTGACAAATTTTTCGTTGTGGGCGTACCACCAGCGCCGCACCGCCGGAAGCGCAAAGTTAATATCCCGCGCGTCCACCGGGTCCGCGTGCGGGTCCAGCAGCCAGCCGTGTTGGCGGGCAAAATTCAGATTCTTCACGCTGCCCAGCCGCGGCTTGCGTATGCCCATCCAATGTACGCCATGTGCGGCCAGCCATTGAATGTTCGCCTTGGGATGCGGGAACATGACGGGATTGAACCGGAAATCATGATAAGTCGGGCTGCCCGTGGCCGGGACGGTGTAATCAGGCGTGGGCGTGTACCATTCAAAATCGGTGATGACCGCGTCCAGCGGGAGTTTTTTGCTGCGAAATTCTTTGACCACCCCTTTCAGATATGCCCAGTTTTTCCACCCCCACCGGCTTTGTAAATAACCAAATGCCCATTCCGGCGGGACCAGCGGCCGGCCGGTGAGCCCCGTATACGCCGTGAGCGATTTATATAGGCTTGACGCCGGCATAAGGTAGACGTCCACGCTGCGGCCAGGCATGGTCCAGCGCATGGTCTGCCCGCCCTGCACGGATCGGCTGGCCGGCTGATTATTGTGGCTGCTGACCACAAACACGCCGTACCCAGCGGTGGACCAATAATAAGGAATGTAGGCCGCTCCGTTGCCCGTATAGCTTTTTACGTTCGGATTGCTTAACGTCATTTGCGACTGATCCGACCCGCTGCCGTAAAAACGCTCATCGGGTTTCATGCTCATAAACAAACCGCCAATGTGCGGCTGCGGCTTGGGCGCGGCTTGCAAAACAATGTTCGACGTGAGCACGCGGCCCTTGCGATTCAACAGCGTGGCGAAACCCTTGTGGCGATGCAGCAGCAATGAGCCGAACGCCGTCCTGATGCCCACCGCCCCGCCCTCGTGAATAACAGTAAATTTTGGCAGCGGCCCGCGCCGCGGCGCCAGAAAAATAGTCTGGCGCTGGTGCGCCGGCCCTTTCAGTGAGTAACTGAGTCGAAAAACATCATTTCCGGCAACGGCAATCTGCACGCTTTGGCCATGCATGGACACACGGATGCCGTGCGCGGTTTTCTGAATCGCTGAACCGGCCGCTTGTGCGGCGCAGGCAGCCGCAGCCGCGCCCAAGGCAGCCAAAACACAACAGCCGGAACGCCGGACGCGGGCCCAATAGGTGGATTTCATCAGATTCCTTTGTTTGACGGTCAAAGCCACCGGCGGTTAACCGACGGTTGACGCAAGGGGCACATGGTAACGGAAAAACGTCCGCTGGCAAAAATTATTTCCCGTGCCGCAGCGCCGCCTGACCATACAGTGGCGTCACGCCGCTCCGGCCGCTGCGGCTTCTTTTAACTTCAGCGCCGAAGCGTTACAGTACGGTCATGAGCATGATGCGTGAAATGCAGCGGACCGACCGCGGGCGCGACCCACCCGGTGTGCGCCAGGTTTCCGTGTTCGTCGAAAACGGCGTGGGCGTATTGGCCACATTGGTTGGCGTGTTTGAAGATACTGATGTGCATACACTGGCCCTGACCGTAGTCCAGGGCTATGACTGCGCCATTGTCCGCTTCGTTTTCAATGACACCGACATGGCCACGCGGCTGCTGCGCGAAGCTGATTATCGTTTTTCCATCTGCGAACTCGTGGCCGTGGAAATGCCCAGCGGCGGCGACGGCCTGGCCAAAATCGGCAAGGCCTTGTTAAGCGCGGAAGTGGACATTCATTATTGCTACGGCCTGATCACCAGCCCCCAGCGCAAAGCGGCCATTGTCATCCATGTTGACAACCCCTCTCTGGCCAGTACGGTGCTGGAAGAAACCCGGTTCAACCTGATCGGCGAAAGCGATCTGCGGTAAAAACAAAGGGGCGGGCATCCAGCCCCATCCATTCATGGCTTGTCATTCCCCACATCTTTTTTGCTTTTTTCCCCAGAAAATGCTAATTTCTCTGCCTGTATAGGTATGGAATTAGAAATTTGATCATGGAGAT
>JAJZCU010000344.1 GCA_021828935.1 Planctomycetota bacterium
CGAAGAATTTCAAGGAAGATATGCTCATAAAATTCGACAAGTTGCTGCCCAAATGGAACTATGTCGCACAACCGCAATGATCACGACAGTTATTGATTCGGCAGTCCTAAGCTACGTTCCATTCTGGGCTTAGCTTATGTGATGGTCATGTGATGGGCGGGCGCTCTGGAGTGCATGAATCACCCACTAAGCCGTTGATTTGCAAGGGCTTAGAGCGATTTTCTTTATGTGATTCCTGGATGGATGCTGTGCCGCTTACACTCTAAAATTGCGTTAGGGCCGACCCTGATGGTCGAGACTTCCCTTTACCCAGATGTGAAGAACGTCGTCCGTTTAGGACGCTTGCCGCGCGATCTTATGTGCATCGCATCCGGGAATGGCGCGCAGGGGGCTATACGGTGAAGCTTATCTTCCTCCGCCTGCCGACGGCCGGCTTGGCCGTGCAACGCGTCAGATCACGCGCGCGGCAGGGCGGACATGATGTTCCCGAAGGGTTGATCCGGTCGCGTTACGATACGGGCTGGCAAAATTTTTTGTCTCTTTATCGCGATCTGGTGGACGAGTGGATCGTCTATGATTCTTCCGGCGCGACGCCCCAGGCAGTGGATTTTGGAATAAAGCGATGAAACGAAAAAAAATTGAATTGCCCAGCGACCCGGACCTGCGCGGGGCGCTGCCGGCGCTGCGTCGCGCCGCGAAGGACGCGCTGCGGTTGGCGATTGAAACCGGGACATCCTGTTATATCATGCGCGACGGAAAGATCGTGGATATTGCCGCCGAGCATCGGGCCGGCAAGCGGCGCGCCCATTGCCGAAAAGCAAAAAAAAGCGCTGCGGGATGAAGCGGGCGTTTTGCCTGGCGACACGACCTCAGTTATCCCGCCATGCGAAACGGCCAGTAGTTCCCGCCGATCCCGGACCTTCTGGTCGCAACCTCACAGCGTAATCCGCGGGTCCGCAAAGGCGCACGCTATGTCCACCAGCAAATTAAACGCCACCACCAGCACCGTGTAGGCCAGCACGCAGCCTAAAACCAGCGGGATGTCTTTATTTAGGCACGCATTTACGAAGTCTTCGCCCAGGCCGGGGATGGCGTACAATTTCTCCACAACAAATGATCCGGTGAGCACCATGGCCGCGGATGGTCCCAGGAATGACAGCACCGGCAGGGCGGCGTTGCGCAGCACATGGTTGCCGATGACCGCTCGCTCCGGCAGGCCCTTGGCGCGGGCGGTGCGGACAAAATCCGCATTGAGCGTGTCCAATACGCTCACGCGGGTCAGGCGCGCAATGTACGCTAAATACACCAGCGAAAGCGTGATGGACGGCAAAATAAGCTGTGAAATATTGCCCCAACCGCCCGATGGCAGCACCGCCCAGTAAACCCCAAAGCCCATTAATAATAATGACCCGGTGACGAATGTGGGCACGCTTACGCCCAACAGCGTAACAATGGTCAGGGCAATATCCGGCCACCGGCCCCGATACAGCGCCCCCGCCACGCCCAATCCCACGCCCGCCCACAGGGCAATGACCAGCGCGAAACACCCAAGCGCCATGGAAACCGGCAGGGCGGCGCCAATGACATCATTGACCGTCCAATCTTGGTAAGTAATGGTGGGCCCCAGGTCGCCGCGGGTGATCACGCGCCATGGGTACAATACGAAGGCCTTCGCGGGGTTGGATAAACCGTAGCGTTTACGCAGGGCCTGGAGCACCGACGCCGGCGGCTGTTTGGAACCCACAAACGGATCGCCGGGCGTGGCCATCAGCAGCCAAAAGCTAATCGCGTAAACCAGGGCTATGACCAGCAGGCCTTGGAGCAATCGAAAAATGATAAAGCGTGTCATGGGTGGCTCGCGTGGGAACAATCGGGATCGATATTCAAGGGGCGGCTGCTGGATTCACGGGGCGGCTGCTGGGCGAACGCAACAGCGCCAACAGCGGTCGTGGCGTCGGCTTCTACGATTTCCTTTACCATCATGCCCGCGAAGCGGCGTGATAGGCGCATGGTGGCCAGTGCCGCCAAGTTAATGACGATCCACATGGCTGCTAAGACGCCACCGTCCCAAACAGTGCCGCGAGCAAGCGCGTCCACCTCGCGCATTAACAAGGCGGAAAGTACAACGAACGGTAGGGCTAGAAATATAACAATAAGATTTTTTGTTTGGCGTTTTGTCATACATCGTCCTGAAGAACATAATATGCCATGCGGGCCAGGGCGCAAACCAATAACAGCTCTTACCTCAATCCCACCAGCTTATGCGTCTGTAAACTCAGTCGCCACTGCGGATGCGCCAGGCAATACGCGATGGTTTCCCGCGTGTGTTTTTCCGCCGCCGGGCCGTCCATCGGTTGCAGGTAAAAATTGTTAAAATCCAGATCGGCGAAGCGTTCGGGCATGGCCAGCGGCTGGGGGAAGACCAACTTCAAGTCATGCCCTGCCTTCTGCACCAGCGGGGCGGCGGCCTTGGGGCTTACGCAGATATGGTCAATGCCCGGCGGGCAGCGCCGCGTGCCATTGGTTTCCACCGCCACAGAAAATCCAGCGTCATGCAGGGCCGCGATGGCCGCTTCATCCAGTTGCAACAACGGCTCGCCGCCAGTGCATACCACCAGCGGATGAATGCGGGCGCCAAAGGTCGGCCAGGCCGCGCTCACGGCGGTGACCAACGCATTGGCATTAACAAATTGGCCGCCGCCGGGGCCGTCTGTTCCGATAAAGTCCGTATCGCAAAAGCCGCACACGGCGCCGGCCCGGTCCGCTTCGCGGCCAGACCACAAATTGCACCCGGCAAACCGGCAAAATACCGCGGGCCGCCCAGCCTGTGAGCCTTCGCCCTGCAGGGTGTAATAAATTTCTTTGACAGAATAGGGCATAGGACAACGGCCTGCCGATAGTGGACGATAACCAACGGCCGAAAACTTCGGCCACGCGAGAAAAAAATCAAGCGGCGATTCCGTTTTCATTATATGAGGGGCAGCGCGCCTTTGCGCACACGCGGCGACCACCGGACTGCCGGCGCCGCTCCACAGAACCCGCAACGCACCGGCGACGCCAATCAACCCGGCCAAGTCAACGTGTCAACCTCTCGCAAATCGGATAACATTCCTCTCTTGAATACAACCATCGGCGCCCGCCGACGCGGACCCGGATCACTATACGCAAAGGCTACCATGTCCGAATCACTTGAACTCAAACCCGGCGGCGCCGTGGCCACGCTGGCGCTGGAAGATGGCGCGTTTTTTACCGGGGCCGCTTTTGGCGCCCAGGCCTGTGCCGTTGGCGAAGTGGTCTTCAACACGTCCCTCTCGGGGTATCAGGAAATTCTGACCGACCCGTCTTACCGCGGGCAAATGGTCACCATGACCTGCCCCCAGATTGGCAACTACGGCATTGCCGACGAAACCGATGACGAATCAGGGCGGCCGCAAGTGGAAGGCTTTATCATCCGCGAACTTTCGCCC
>JAJZCU010000345.1 GCA_021828935.1 Planctomycetota bacterium
CCGCAGCCCGTGGGCCCAATACGGCGCGTAGCCGGGCCCCCGCCGGTGATGAAAAAAAACGTTGCGGCGCAACCCATCCGCCGGCGCTTTTTCTTGGCACGCGTGCTGTTGTTGTGTGTGCGGCCTGAGGAATGGGCGGAGGCGGGGCTGTACACCCTGCGCAACAATATCTTCGCAATTCTACTGGTGATTCTTATTGCTACGGTGGCCGTGGCGACAACTTGCGCCATGCGCGTGGCCGGGCAGGTGAATGCATTGGCGCTGCATTACCCGCAGACGCACGCCCCGATGGTGTTAACTGATGGTTCATTGAAAGTCATTGGCCCGCCCACGAAGCTTTCTTCCAGTTTGTCGCTGAAAAGCAAAACGCTCAATCGGCGACTGGTGTTCAGTGCGAAAAACGGATTGCGCCTGGAAGACTACCGTGGCCGCAACGCAGCGCATTTGAGCCAAAAGGTAGCGCTAAGCATTCAACAGATGTTGGACCGTGCCCTGCGGCGAATCGACCTTGCAACGCACCAAAAAGCGGCGCCGCCACCCGCAAAAATAGGGAAAGGCCAGATTCCCCAGCCCATTGTCATCAACCAACACACCATCGGCCGCGTGGCCTATGCGATGAAGGTATACGCCGGCGCCACGGCTTTCTTTTTCGCCGGCATGTACGTGTTCTTTAGCGATGCGGTGTGGGCTATTTTCATTGTGTTCCTGGTGTCGCCAATCATATTTTTAATAAATCGGGAAAATTCCATGCCGCGCGCGGTGGCGCAGCGCATTGCCCTGGCCACCACCGCCCCGCTGATCATGCTGTCCGCGGTGCTGCATGTGCTGCAAATTTCACCGGAACAAGTCTGGCCGGAGTACCGTGATTTTATCATGGCCGGTTGGTGGATCGCCGCGATGGGCGTGGCGGTGTGGGCGGGTATAATCGCCAAAGAAATGGTGGCCCCGGCGCGGCGCCGCAGGGTGGCGTAGCGGCGGTCGAACTCCGAGCTCCGCACGGCCTCACGACCATGGCCGCGGTGCTGGGGCAGGGCCGGACCGCAGCCGCCGGCCTTATTCTTCGGCAAACTCCGCGTTGGTATACACGTTTTGAACGTCGTCGTGATCTTCCAACGCTTCTATTAACTTTTGCACCGCCGCCGCCTGCGCTCCCCCCGCCGCCACGCTTTGGCTGGGCGTCATCACAAGTTCCGCGGAAACCATCGGAATTTTCGCCCCTTCAACCGCTTTTCGCACGCGTTCAAAATCCGCCACCGAGGTGATTACCGTGTAGCCTTCATCAGAGGTTTGCACGTCTTCGGCGCCTGCGTCGAGCGACAGTTCCATCAGGCGTTCTTCTTCGACCTCGCCGCGCTCAATGGCAATCACGCCGCGCTTCGTGAACATCCAGCCCACCGAATTGGCCGCCCCGACGGCGCCGCCGGCCTTATCAAAGGCCATGCGAATTTCGCCGGCGGTGCGGTTGCGGTTGTCGGTCAGGGCGTCAACTAAAATGGCCACGCCTCCGGGTCCGTAACCTTCATAATTTACCTGTTCATAGTTCACGCCGCTTAATTCGCCGGAGCCGCGTTTAATGGCTTTGTCAATGGTGTCATTGGGCATGTTGGCGGCGCGGGCCTTGTCAATGGAATAGCGCAGGGCCAGGTTGTCATCGGGATTGGCGCCGCGTTTGGCCGCGATGATAATCAGCCGCGCCAGCTTGCTCCAGGCCTTCCCGCGACGGGCGTCCACCACGGCCTTTTTATGTTTAATAGATTTCCAGTGAGAATGACCCGCCATGATTGATTCCTTTTTCATGTAGCCATGGACGCCGCCGGCGCCCGGTGGGCGTGTGTACCACGCCGTCTTGTGGCGAACAGCATTTTGCCGGCGCCTGCCCGCGTTCGGATCAGCCGTTCGAGCAAGGCGGGCGCCTAGTGTCTGACGGCCTTTTGTATGCGCATCGCCAGTCGGCGCCCCAATGCTCGCCGTGCTGGATTCTTGGTTTGCTGCGCTGCCAGCTTTTTGGCCGCCAGCCGCCACTGGGCCACGGCCTGGGTGCGTTTGCCCAGCCGATACAACGCATCGCCCAGATGTACCGTGGCGCGCAAATGGCCGGCGCCCGGATGGCTTAACGCGCGGCGAAACCACCGTATCGCCAAGGGCATGTGGCCCTGTTTGTACAAGATCCAGCCTTGCGTATCAAGAAACCGAGGATTGTTGGGCTGACACAGCAGCGCCCTATGGGCGAACCGATTAGCCAGACCTAAATGCTTCCCTTGTTTGGCCAGCAGACGTGCCAGCAAGTTGTTGGCGGCGTAGTTCCACGGCAACATATGGTGCGCCCGCACGAGCAATTTAATGGCGCCTCGACAATTTCCGGTGCGCGCTTCCAACGCGGCCAGAGCAACCAACCGGCCGGGCGACGCCCCGTGTGCCTTGATGGCGCTGCGCAGCGTTTTAATCGCGGCCGGCATCGCGCCCCGCCGGGCCTGAATTTTGGCGTCAAGACGATAGAATCCGCGGCGGTCAGGCGCCGCCGCCACGGCCCGCCGGAGCACGGCAGTGGCGCGCCGCGGCTGGCCATTACGCGCCAGAAACGCCGCCAGCAATTCCCAATGACGGGCCGACTGCGGATTTTGTGCCGCCATTTTTTTCAGTACGGCGATGGCCAGACGGCCATGACCCGTGGCTTGCAGGATTTGGGCCAGTGCCCCGGCCAGACGCACGCAACCAGGATTTTCTAATAATTCAGACTTCAGCAATTGAAACGCTTCGGCGCGGCGGCCGCCGGCCAGTTCCATCTGGCCCAACCAAACCGCGTACCCAATGTTCCCGGGATGGTTAACCACCAACGCTTGGAAGAGATGTGCGGCGCGCCCCAGCCGATTTTGATCAAAAGCCAGCACGCCAGCCGCCCATTGCCCGGCGGCTGCCTGGGGAAAATTGGTTATCATTTTGGACAAGGCGCGTTTCGCAAGCGCGTGGTCGTGCAGCCGCCCGGCCACGGCCAGTATCTGGCGAAAGGCCGGCTGATTGTGCCCAAAACGCGCTGTCGTGGCTTTCAGGACGCGCAGCGCCGCGTGCGGGCGGCCCTGCATCAGCAGAATTTTCACGGCTTGCAACGCCAATGCCGGTTGCTTGGGCGATGCCCGCGCGCACCGCCGGGCCAGCGAGAGCGCCGCGGGCAAACGTCGTTGGGCGATGAGGCCTGATATGCGCATGCGCCAGTTGCGCCAGCCACCGATGGCCAACGCCGGGCGCGACTGCAACAGACGATCGGCGGCGGCGAACCGTCGGGCGTTGAATAGCGCCTGCGCGAAAGCGCGGTACAAATTCCAATGAGGATGCAGGCGCTGCACGGCCGCGGTGAAGTATTTTTTAGCAAGATTCAAGTGCGGCCCACGAACCGCGGCCAGCGCGGCCAAAAACATTCGCGGCCCGGAATACATTCCACGTCGGGCGTGCAGTTGCG
>JAJZCU010000346.1 GCA_021828935.1 Planctomycetota bacterium
CTTCACCACCATCGCCATGCTTATCAACCATTTTCACCCCACGCATCCCGCGTTCCGCTTCACCACCCCGGCCTGGCTGCAAGACCCGCGCTGGTCCAAGCCTGCTATTATTTTAATGGGCCTCTGGGGCGCCGGCGGCGGAATGATCATCTGGCTGGCCGGGCTGCAATCCATTCCCCGGCAGTTGTATGAAGCGGCCACCGTGGACGGCGCCGGAAAGTGGCGGCAGTTCCTGCACGTCACTGTGCCCATGCTCAGCCCCTATATTCTGTTCAACGCCATTGTGGCGGTCATCGGCACGATGCAGATTTTTGGCCAGGCCTACATCATGACCTCCGGTGGCCCGGCCGATTCCACGTTATTTTATGCTTATTATTTATTTCTGCAGGCCTTCAGCTATTTCCACATGGGGTACGCCAGCGCCCTGGCCTGGCTGCTGTTTGTCCTGGTGCTGGTGCTCACGCTGCTGCAAATGGGCTTAAGCAGAAAGTGGGTGCATTATGACCGAACTTAAAACCCGCCCCGTCCGCGACGCCATGGTGATGGCTGAAGGAGCGGGCGCCTCGGTCACCGGCGGGCCCCCGCAGCGCCGCAGAACCCGCCCGCCCATGCTGCAACGCGCCCGGCAGTTTCTGCTGCGCAATATTTGGGTGCATATTGTATTAATTGCCGGGGCGTGCCTGTTCCTGTATCCATTTTTGTGGATGCTGGGCATGACCTTCAAAACCAGCCAGGAAGCCACCAACCCCGAACTATTTCCGCCCTTTCCCCATTTTCGTTCGGCCTCCCCTTATGTCGTTCCCGCCGCCACGGTCACGGCGCCCCGTGCCGTGACGCCGGCCAAGTGGAAACTGCTGCTGCCGGCGCTGCAAGCCCTGGCGCGCAAACAACTGGCCGGCGCCACTGCGCCCGTGGGCGCCGGCCGCGTCGCCCAGGGCCCGCTGTATGCCGCGGCAACCACGCGCCTGCTGATCGCGGCCCTGCACCGCACCAATCGCACCATCTGGCGCGGCACTCCCGTGCAATGCGTGGCCGCATGCCAACAGCAGATGACCCCGGCGCTGGCCCACCGCGCCATCGCCGCTTCGCTGGCCCGGCTGGAATTGTTCAAGACCCGTGTGGCCGCAAATAATGGCGATGTGTTTATCCTTAATGCCAGCCATGCCGCCGATCACATGTGGAAGGTGATCTCCGGCGCCGCCACCCTGCGCCGCGCCGCGGGAAAACCCACGCTGCTGCAGTACCACTTCGCATCCGCCGGCAGCCCCGCGATTGTCCTGCAACGCCGCTTCTTCATGCCCGTGAAGATGGTCCACCTGCACCGCGTGATGGTGGGCATCCGCAACGATGACACGTGGCGGCGCATCACCGCCACGCTGACAGTCAATGGCCGCACCTGGCGCGCCACGCGCAGTGTTTATTTGGCCGGATTCCGCCGGCGCAGCCTTTTGTATCAACCCCCCGGCTTTGATGACCAGACCAATCAGCCCAAGGTGTGGGTGACGTTGCACCCCGTTTCGCCCGGCCGGTCAAAGGGCAACGTGTCCGCGGGCCGCGGTCATGAGGCGCAGGGAAAGGCCACGCCGCTGCGCCCGGCACACGCCGCGAACGCCACGCTGACGCTGACCATCAAGCCCACGTCGACCGTCCACGCCATGTGGGGGAAGGCCTTTCGCAACTATGCCCGGGCGTTTCGCTCCGTGCCGTTCTGGACGTATACGCTTAACAGCGTGTCATTGGTGGTGCTGGAAGTAATGGGGTCGATCTTTAGCAGCGCATTTGTGGCCTATGCGTTCGCGCGACTGCGCTGGCCGGGCCGCGGCGTTGCCTTCGCCCTGGTGCTAAGCACCATGATGCTTCCTGCACAAGTCACCATGATTCCATCCTTTATGATCTGGCGCACGCTGGGCTGGTACAACACGCTCAACCCATTGTGGGTGGGAACGTGGTTCGGCAACGCATTTTTTATCTTTTTAATGACCCAACACATGAAAACCATTCCCCTGGCCCTGGAAGAAGCCGCCCGCCTCGACGGCCTTAACAGCCTGCAAACCTGGTGGTACATCATTCTTCCGCAGGTAAAGCCCGCGCTGGCGGCCATTGGCATCATGGCCTTCATGAACGCCTGGAATGATTTCATGGGCCCGCTGATTTATTTGCGGGATCAAAGCAAATTCCCATTAAGTTTGGGCCTGTTCGCAATGCAGGTGGACCAGGGCGCCAACTGGACCATGCTCATGGCCGGCAACATGCTCATGGTGCTGCCGGTGGTGGTGATTTTCTTCCTGTTGCAGCGTTACTTTATTGAAGGCGCCAGTTTAAGCGGGATGAAGGGATAAGCGGCAACCTCGGCCCAATGCGCGCCATCGGGCGCTTAGCCGACACGTATACGTGTCGGCTAAGCGCGGGCGTGATTGTGCGGCGTCGCCGTCGGCGCCTACTGCTCGCCCGGCACGGTTTCCTGTTTGCCGCTGGCGGCGGCGCGGTCAATGGTCTCCAAAATGCGAATGACACGGCCCGCTTTTTCGGAGGTAATTTCCAGCGCGTCGCCAAGGCGCAGATGATCGGCCACATTTTCATAATAACGCTGGTTCTGGCCCTTGAAATATTCCATCTTTGCCGGCTCTTTTGTATTAATACCCCGGTCGTAGGTCCACATCAAAAACGTATCGCCCCAATCCGCCTGGATCGCCCCGGTGGTCCCGGCGATGCGCCAGCGCGGCTTGGGCAGTTTGCTGATGCTGGAAAATTCGATCGTGAGCACCAGATTATTATCAAAGCGGATGTAGGCCTGCACATGGTCTTCATTGCTGACGTTATGCCATACCAGGTTCTGCGCCGTGGCCACCACCCAACTGACTTTGGCCGGTATGAGTTCCAGTGCCCAGTATAAATAATGAGCGCCCCAATCGTAATGCGATCCGCCGGAAATCTGCTTGCTGGAACGCCACCAACTACGCTGATAATGGTAGCCCGTTGCGGTCATCTCCATCTGGAAAATACGCCCCAGCGCGTGCCGGCGGTTTAACAATTCTTCAAGCGTAAGAAAATCGCCATCCCACCGGCGGTTGTGAAACACGCTGAGCATGCGGTTGTTTTTCTGCGCCGCCGCCTCCATGGCGCCCACTTCAGCGCTGCTTAACGCCATGGGCTTTTCCACAATGCAATGCCGGCCGCTGTTCAACACGTCCACCGCCGCCTGTTCATGCAGGTTGTGCGGCAAAATCACCGTGATCAGCTCGGCGGAAGTCTTTTTTAACATCTCGGCCACGCTGGTGTAGGTCTCAATGCCCGGGAAATCGCTTGAGGCAATGGCCACGCGCGCGGGATCAATATCACATGCGGCTGTGGGAACCAGGCCCGCCTGCTTCATTTCCGTAAGATGCTGCCGGCCCATGTTAAACGCCCCACCATACCCGATGACGCCGGTCTTTAACGTGGGCTTTTCTTCCAG
>JAJZCU010000347.1 GCA_021828935.1 Planctomycetota bacterium
GATTCCTTTCTTGGTGCGTTGCAACGCTTCCGAGAGATCGTAATCACAGGAAACCGCGCCGCCCAGCAACGCAATTCCGTCAATGGGATGATCTTCCGGCAGGGCGGCTACGGCCATTAACGCAATAAATGCGCCGCCGCTGTTGGCCACCAGATGCACCGGTCGGCCGGGGTGCCGGGCCTGATAGCGCAAAATCATGTCGGTTAATTCCGCGGCCTTGAGGCGGTTGCGCCGCAGGTTCATAAGATTAGGAAAGAATCCGATGGGGAAAGCGATGGCCCAATCATAAATAATGACCGCGCCGGGGATGTCGGCGTCTTTCAGGCCGTTGCACATGCCATGGCAATAGGGGCTTTCGCCTTCCACGCCGGGAAGCACGAAGGTAACGCCCTGGGCCAGGCGGGCGGCATCCACGGGTATGGGCCGCCACAGCCCGACCGCACGTTTGAGTAACATGCCATAAAAATGGGTGTGCAGTCGCACCGAGTAGACAAAGCGTGGCCAACGGTATTTCGGGGTTGCCGGCGTTGGCGATGCTGGGATGGAGATTCCGGGGGCCTCCATGAATGATTCCTTTCGGGTTCGGACGGTCAGCCTTGGCTGCACTCGGTAACTGTATTTCGCTCAGGCGCGAAAGGCAATTTTGGGGCACGTAAAACGCTTGTCGCGGAAAAAACTTCCCGCAAAGTGTCGCATCGCCCAAGATGCGGTATATTTCAGTGGCAGCAAAGGGCCGCCGCGGGCCCGACATTTGGACCACCACACTTTTGGAGACAAGACCATGCAGTATTCCAATGATCAACTTTGGCAACGGTATCGCGATTTTATCTGCTGGGCGCCGGAGGTGGGCATTTCGGTGGATATCAGCCGGATGAATTTGGACATGCGGCACATGCAGGAAATGTCTCCCCGGCTGCACCAGGCGTTCAAGGCGATGGATGCTTTGGAAAAAGGCGCCATTGCCAACAAAGATGAGCACCGCATGGTGGGCCATTATTGGCTGCGTGACGCCGCCCGCGCGCCCACCGCCGACATTACCAAAGAAATCCAGGACACCAATGCCCGCATCGTTTCTTTTGCCGCGGATGTGCATGCCGGGCGCATCAAAGCGCAGGGGGGAAAGCCATTCAAGCGGGTGCTGGTCATTGGCATCGGCGGCAGCGCATTGGGCCCGGAATTTGTCGCCGATGCCTTGGGCAGCGGGCGCGACAAACTGGCGCCATCATTTTTTGACAATACAGATCCCGACGGCATGGACCGCGTGCTGGGGCATATTGGCGGCGAACTGGACCAGACGCTTACCGTGGTTATTAGCAAATCCGGCGGAACCAAGGAAACCCGCAATGGCATGTTGGTGGCGAAGGCGGCATATGAATCGCAAAAACTTAACTTTGCGCAGCATGCGGTGGCCGTCACCGGGGCCGAAAGTGAGTTGGACAAAAACGCCAGTGAAAACAAGTGGCTGGCGCGGTTTCCCATGTGGGACTGGGTGGGCGGCCGCACCAGCGAGCTATCCGCCGTGGGGCTGCTGCCCGCCGCGCTGCAGGGCATTGATATCAACGCCATTCTGGCGGGGGCGCGCGACGCCGACGCCGTGACGCGCAAGCATGATATTGCGGGCAACCCTGCGGGGCTGCTGGCGTTGGCGTGGTACAAGGCCGGCGATGGCAAGGGGCGCAAGGACATGGTGGTGCTGCCTTATAAAGACCGTCTGGTGCTGTTCAGCCGTTACCTGCAACAATTGGTGATGGAATCGCTGGGGAAGGAATCCAACCGGCAGCATCAGCGCGTGGAGCAGGGCATTGCGGTGTACGGCAACAAAGGTTCAACCGATCAACATGCGTATGTTCAGCAATTGCGCGACGGCGTGAATAATTTCTTCATTACCTTCATTGAAGTGCTTAAAGACCGTTCCGCGGAGGACGACACCGGCTTCGCCACAAATCTTATGATGGAACCAGACGTCACCAGCGGCGATTATTTAAGCGGCTTTTATCAGGGCACGCGCCGGGCACTGGGGGAAAACGGTCGGGAAAGTCTGACCATTACGCTGGACGATGTAACCCCCCGCAGCGTGGGATCGCTGATCGCTTTGTTTGAACGGGCGGTTGGTTTTTATGCAGAAATGGTGGACGTGAATGCCTATCACCAGCCCGGCGTGGAAGCTGGCAAGCGGGCGGCAGGGTCGGTTATCGCGTTGCAATTAAAGGTCATTGCACACCTGCGGCAGGGCAAGCAGGGCCGGGCGGAAGAAATCGCCGCCGCCGTGGGCGCCGCGGAAGATACTGAAACGGTGCTGCACATTCTGCGGCACTTAGCGGCCAACGGGCGCTATGGCATTGCGGTGGTGCAGCAGAAATCGCTGGTGGATTCGGTCTATGGGATCGCGTGACGGCGTTGGCAACAGCGTGGGGCGGGCCGGCGGGCGTTGGAGGCGGTGCGCTTCGGCAATTGTCCTAGAAACCGCGGCCTCGATCAAAGCGTCGCGGAATCGTTCTATTAAAATATTTGTGTCCGAACGGAATCTTGACAAGCTGGACATGCGCACCGGGCTTTATGCCGGTCAGATGCTCATCATGTTTGAACGCACGCCGGCCATTGCCATGGCGTCTCCGGCATTGTTCCTGCGGCGCCTGGGCGTCACCAAAGACTGGAACGACGCGTTGATAAACTTTAACCAATGCCACTGGTTTGGCGGCGGCAATTATTGGGTGATACGCTTGTTCCGGGAATGCCCGGGAACGCAACGCCTGGCCATGGCCGGCCATCTGGCCGGCGCGCCAAAAATACTGGCCGCGGACGCATTGCGGTCCAGGGGCGGCCGGCATGTTTACGTGAAATTTGTTAATCCCACGGCACGGGCCCAGGCGGTAACGCTGCACATGCGTGGCGGGTTTCCAGTGCGGCGGGCCACGCTGCGCCTGGTGGCGCCGGGACGCTTGCTTGATAAAGGCAGCCTCGCCGATCCCCATATCATCGGCATCCGCACGGGCACGGTTCGGCGCGCGAAAAAGTCACGTTACAAATTCACGCTGCCGCCATGGTCCGCGGCAACGCTTACTTTGGACAAATAAGAAAACAAGGTTCGTTGCGCTGGGCGCAGCGGCCTGTCGCGGGGCGCTGGCCGCCGGGTTGGGCTTTCCCAGCCCAGCCCATGGCTTCCCGGGCGCCAGCCTGCCGACGGGTGGCCATGGTGGGCGGCGCCCCTGGCCGCCCTTGAACCTAAAAAGTTGAGACTGCCACTTGATACCCGACGCTCCTTAGCGCGAGCGCGATCGTCGGTCTCCATGCGCATTCTGACATGAAATGTATCGGAAGTCATGCCAATACAAGCGTTTACGCCAATTTCGCCGCGCGGGCAGAAAATTTTTTCATTTTTCATGACGGGAAATGCCATCTCGCGGGGTATATATTATATGGACCAATGACCAGTGGCGGCAGTGGTCAG
>JAJZCU010000348.1 GCA_021828935.1 Planctomycetota bacterium
GGACGAAGGCAACTCGTTATATGGCTTGTCCATTCCCCGGAATTTATTAAAAATAAGGCCCAAAAATCCGTGGACCTGCGGCGCGACAAAGCCCACGCGAAATGGAAACAATAGGAAAAACAACCCGGCAAACGTGATGGCCGCCAGAATCCGCCACCCCAGCGTCCGCAAATCCGCACGGCCGGCGCAAAACCATGGCGCCGCCACAAAAAACAGATCAATTGACATGTATGGAAGTATCATCAGCGGCACAAACGGAATGTGCCGCTCCCACGCGAAGCGGAACGTTCCAACGCCGTGTCTTAAGGACGTGATCCAATTGCACAAACCGTAGACCAGCAAAAAATAAAGCGACAGCCCCGCCGCAACCCCGGCTTTTTTCCAAAACAATTTAATGCGGCCTCCGGCGGGCCACCGCCACGCTGAACATGCCCCAACAATCTATTTCCTGCCGCACCTTTTCAAACCCCGCGTGGCGGACCAGCGCGTCCATTTCCGCCTGCGTGCGGCGGCGCATGATCCAGGGCCGACCATCGCGGTTGATCAGCGTCCGCGCGATAAATTCCAACTGCGGGTGCCACGGCTGACACGTATAGATTAACAGGCCATCAGGTTCCAGGGCGTCCGCAAGGCCCGCCAGACACGCGGCCACCGGCGTGTTTTCAGGGATTAACTCAAAGAGTCCGGAAACAATCGCAATCGTCACGCGCGGTTCAATCGCCGCCAGAGCAGCCGTGTCAAACGCGTTGCCCGCTTCCACCGTAACATTCACCACGCCAAGCTGTGCCGCCAGCCTCCGTGCAGCGTCCAAGTTCTCCGGCTTGTTATCGCGCAGAATGGCATGGGAGGGAATATCTGGCATAGCGGCCAGCGTTTCCAGCAGATATCGCCCCGGACCTGAAGCCGCATCCAGCACGCGCACCGGCCGCCCGGCGCCATGCAGCTCCGCAATGATCTGGCGCAGTTCGGCCTGCAAATGGGCGCGGCGTTGCCGAATGCCGCGCCAGCCGATGCTATTAAGATATTTGCGGTCAATGAGCCGCCCCAGCGTCGTAAAGCCGCGCGGGCGATTTTCGTACACGTAATCAAGCATCACGCCGGAATCAAAGCCGGCGTCGCCGCCCAGGCGCAGGCCGTAGCTGGCCCGGCCACCGACGCGCAGCCCCGCCCGCATCAAGGCCCAGCGCCGGCCCGCCGGAGCGCGCAGTAGATCATATTCCGTTCGCGTATATCCGCCGCGATCGGCCGTCAAAAGCCCGGCGCCGCCGGACGGCGCCGCAAAACATTCATCCATAAACGTGCGCGTCAGGGCCACCGCTTCATGACGGTTGCGTTCATGAAAAATGGCGTGATAAAAACCCTTCAGCACGGTGAATTGTTTAATAGGCGATCCCAAACGTTCAAAAAATTCCCGCGCGGCGCCCGTTTCCACCACCCAATCAGTGCCCGCCGCAAGAATCAGGGTGGGAACAACAATGGCCCCCGCATCGGCCACAAGCCGGCGCGAAATATCGTGCAGGTCCAGCAGAATATTGGTGGCAATTTGCCGGAAAATCAGTGGGTCCGCGGCGTACTTTTCTGCCTGCTGATGGTCATGCGTGAGCATGCCCGGCTTCACGTAACTTTTAATAAATCCCACGCCCAGCAGCTTCTGTTTCAGGCGCAGAAACGGCACGGCCAGTGGTACGTACAACTTCACGCGGAAGGCCGGCGCCGCCAGCGCCATGCCGCGCAGCGGCGGGGCGTAATCATGCACCCATGCCGCCGCGATCACCGCGCCCACACTGTGCGCAATGACGAACATGTCTTCAAACGCGAAGCCATATGCCGAACACACATGCCGGGCAAACGCCTCCGCGTCGCGCACGACCCCCGCCAGGCTTTCCGCATGGCCGCGCTGGCCGGCCGACTTTCCATGCCCGCGCTGGTCCCACGCGAACACGGCCGTTTCGGGTCCGGCCAGGGCGTCAATAATTTCTTCCCAACGTCCGGAATGTTCATGCCCGCGATGAAATAGCAGCACCGCGCGGCGGGCGGCGCCGACCGGCAGCCACGCGCGATAGAATAACTGCATTTGGTCCCACGAGGCCATGGTGGCTTCAATCATTGGCACAAGAGGTCCTCCACGGCGCCATGCAAGCCCTGAGCAATCGCTTTTTCCGCCGCCCGAACGGAACCGCCGTCCACGCTTTTTTCAAATACCAGTGGTTTACCGATGCATAGCCGCACTGCGCGCGGCCGCGGCAGGCGCGCATGTTTCGGCCATGCCGCAAATGCGCCGTGCAGGGCGCATGGCACCACCGGCACGCCCGCGCAGGCCGCCAGCCGCCCGATGCCGGGCCGGAACGGCGCCAGCACGCCATCTTCAGAGCGCGTGCCCTCAGGGAACAAGATCAACACGTTGCCGGGGTTTTCCAGCAGCGCCTGACACACCGCCAGGCTGCGCCGCACCCGCGTGGAACGGGAAAATGGAACCGCATTGATAAAAATGGATGAAACCGCGGCGCGCGACAGCGTAACAAAAAAATAATCCTGCGCCGCCGCCGCGAAGGCCCGATGCAACTTGCGCAGCGGCAGGGCCGACAACATACACAGGGCGTCCAGATGGCTGGAATGATTGGCCACCATAATAAATGACCCGGCGGGCGGCAGGTTTTCCCGGCCCGTGATGGCCAGGCGATGGTAACCACGCAGCCAGGTCCGCAGCGCCACCGCCGCCGCGGAACGCAGCGTGTACACCAGCAGGTCCGGCTCGCGCGGGAAATTGCGCAGCCGCTCCGCGACGGACTGCCCAATGTCGGCGGCTGTTGCGTACTGCCACTGCGGGTTCTGCGTCATGGCCTACCACCAGTACTGGTGAAAGAAATCTATCATATGGAAAAACAGGGGCGCGGTGTAAATGAGGCTGTCGATGCGGTCCAGCACCCCGCCGTGGCCGGGGATGGCGGCGCCCATGTCTTTAATGCCCAGATCGCGCTTGATCACGCTGATGGACAAATCTCCCAATTGGCCGCCAACGCCGACGATCAGGCCGGTTAAAACTAACTGAAACGGCGTGAAATCAGGCAAAGAAAATCGCAAAATCCACGGCAGCGCCATGGAGACCGACAGGGCGCCCGCCGCGCCTTCCCAGGTCTTGCCCGGACTGATGGCGCTTCTTAATAAATGCCGGCCCCGCCGTCCGAAAAAACGCCCACAGATAAACGCCGCAACGTCGTTGAGTTCAACGGCCACCAACAGATAAAGCAGGTAGCCCACATGCAGCGGACCATCGGCCAGAAACGCCACATGCAAAAACATCCAGCCGATGTAACTATAACCGGTAATCGCCAGAGCTACGGTCTGCAACTGTCCGCGCACCCGGTTCCGCAACACGGGGATTAAAAAGAACAGGGCCACGGCATACGCCGGCAGCGTCATGAAAAGCCCGT
>JAJZCU010000349.1 GCA_021828935.1 Planctomycetota bacterium
CCAAGCTTTTGGAGGAGTGGGCGCAGAACTACCGGTTCAGCCGAAATGCGGTCCGCGATTTTTATACGTTGGATTCACCAGCCTCGGTGGAGGCTGGACTCGCGGCGGCATGCCGCGCCAGCAAAATTGCTTACGCCTTAACCGGTTTTTCCGCCGCCGCCCGAATGGCGCCCATGGTGCGCTACCAGCGCGCGATGAGTTATGTCGTTGGTGACGTGGATGAAATCGCCCGGCGGCTGGACCTTAAATCGGTGACCAGCGGCGCCAACATCAGCTTGGTGGAACCCTATGACGCCGGCGTGCTGACCGGCAGCGGCGAGGTGGATGGAATTAGAACCGTTTCAGCCATACAGACATACCTTGATCTTTTGAGCTTCAAGGGCCGCGGCGAAGAAGCCGCGCACGCCATCTTGGAACACATGGTAAAACCTCATTGGTGAGCCGAACCATCGATTACTCCGCCGACGCCGTTGAAGCCGCCCGCCAGGTGATGCTGGAGGTGACGCGCGTCTTGGGCGAGTACGCCGGTAGCATCGTCATTGTTGGCGGATGGGTGCCCGAGCTACTGCTGGCCGCAACGGGAGCGAAACACATTGGCAGCAACGACGTGGATCTGGCACTCAACCACCGAACGCTGGCGGAAGCTGGATACCGCACCATCCGCGAGCACCTGCTTCGCCGCGGATATGTGCAACATTTGGATCAGCCGTTCGTCTTCCTGCGTACCGTCAGCCTCAATGGTCACAACATCACCGTGCGTGTGGACCTGCTCTCCGGAGAATACGGCGGGAATCCTAAGAAGCATCGGCATCAGCGCGTCCAGGATGTAATGCCCAGAAAGGCGCGCGGGTGCGATCTGGCCTTCAAAAATTCCCACGAAATAATACTTGAAGGCACGCTGCCGGACGGCGGCAAGGATTCTGTGACAGTCAACGTTGCTGGTATCGTTCCGTTCATTGTTATGAAGGGCATGGCACTGGCGGACCGAATGAAGGAAAAGGACGCCTGGGACATCTGCTTCTGCGTCACGCATTTTCCGGGCGGAATAAATGCATTGGCCGGCGCATTCCAACCGCACCTGGGCAATGCGCTGGTTCAGGAGGGACTGGTCAAGATTAGCAAGAAATTTGCTTCGCCGGGGCATGTCGGCCCAAAGTGGGCGGCGGATTTCGACGAGTTGACTGATAAAGAAGCGCGGGCCATCCGACAGCGAGATGCTTATGAACGGGTAAACGCCCTGTTGGGGAAGCTGAAGATCAGAACCGAGAATTCTTGAGAAGAAGACATTCCCGGGCGCAGGCCGCTGCCATCGCCGTTGCCTTGGCATGGCGGCAAATTATCGCGCCGGCGCGCCCTGAATTAAGCTCGCCAGTTGGGGCCCGTCGATCAGTTCGACCCGCGGGTTCTGTTACGCGAACGCCTTCGCTTCCCGCGCAAACCGGCCGCACGGCGAGCCTCGTATTTAAGCGATCCAGCGCCGACACAAGCGAGCGGCCGGGCGGGGCAAACGCCCCGCCGGCGCACGTCGCGGCGCGGGGCTTCAACCTTTTACATTTCCATTAACAAGCAGCTGGGCTTTTTCCGTTTCATTCTGCCATTTGTCAGTGAACAAATCCGCCGATCTCGCCCCGCCCGCGTCTTGTTTCCGCGACAAAGTTAAAGCGTCTTGGGCACTGCGGACGGTTATGAACTTTTTAAGCGGGCCAATATAAACCGCGGACGGCTTTCCATGCTCGCCCATGATGCCAATGTTTCGCAAGGTACCGCGGCTCTTCGCATCCCACGCAAACAGGCCATAGTCCGCATCGCGGAGCATCGCGTCATCTTTTGCCGTGTAAAACGCAAGCCCTCGGTCGCGCCCTTGGTACTCGACGGCACGCTGCGGCCAACTGCCAACATTATTCCTGCACTCACCGGCGGTGCAATAGACTACCACGGCCTTGTACCCATGCTCCGCCAGATACGCCTGCGCCGCCCGGTCAAATCCATTGGCGTCACCGATCAAGACCCGCAGTTCCGTTTGGATAATGTTGTCGAGCCGACGCGCCAGCTCGGCATTCACGCGACCAATTCGCCGCGATCCTCCGATAAACACGGATTTCATACGTTGCTCCTTGTTCGAATGGCCGCTAAAAAATATACGCGGCGCGCGCCGGCGCCGATCAGCGCCAGGGTGACGGCATTTGCCGAGGCAAGAATGCGGTCGCCACGGGGTTTTTGCCGGCGACGAAAGCGTCCCCGCAGCGACGAACCGCGAAGAAGTCGGTGGACCTGATTGGGGTAGCATTATGAACGCGCCGGGCGATTATCAATCGGCGCGCGGGGGCAATGTTGGGTTTAGTGAACGGACACCATTCAACGGCATCTCGGTTGCAACTGAAAATGCCAATGTTGACGGCCTCGCCGCGAACTGCGTCGGGCGCATATTCGGCGATGGAACAGTTCGCTGGCATAAATTTCTTTTATTGTAATAACGGCGCGCCACTTGCGGCTTCCGACGTGATTGTTGAAACGGGACCTTGTGAAAAGGGGCGCTGTGTTTCCGCTTGAAATCAGCGCCCCCGGCCTGGGCCTAATAAGTGGCGCGACGGCTCAGCGCCGCCTTGTCAAACCGATCCACCAGAAGGTCCGTCACCCGATACAATTTTGGGACGGCGAATTCCTCAACCGAGTCCAGATCACGGAGCAGTGGCTCGCCCCCAGCCTCCGCGTAACGGTTGGCAAGATCGATGATCGGCAGCGGCTGCTGGGATCGGACATCCTCGTGCCCGAAATCACGGACGGCGATCAGCACAAGAAGGTCGAGTTTCCAGTCCTGGAGCCGGACATCTTGCGGCGTTGGACCGATGCTGACGAATTTTGTACCCTCGGCGACGGTTACCGCAGGAATATTGTTCTCAACCGCCCACGCAATGGAAGCGAACCAAAAATCGATCATCCTGCGGAAGGGTGCGTCCCGTGGCGTGCGGTGCGGCCCCGACGGCTGCGTCTGAACCCATTGCTGGGCGCGCTCTTTAATATTCTCTGGCAGCAGAATTGTCCGCTGCGACGATGCAATGTTTATTAGCGCCACTGGATTCTCCTAGCCTATCAATTTCGCCGCGGCCCGTTCTGTCAATCGATGCTGGGATGCCCGGCCCTGATCGCCGTTGCGCTCGCACGCCGCGCAGAACTCGTCGACGTTACAATCGCACACCACTACCTCCTTTGATCTCGCGCCAGCCACGGCACGAACGGCGTCCCCACCGGCATGGGCCTGGAACGTTAAGGTATAGGTTCGACCCGCTCGCTCCTTGAGAGTTGCGCAAACTTCGGGATCTAGAAAATCAGACCGCGTCCCAAAGAGTATTGGCTGACCTACTCGATCGCCCTTGACCAAATATTCAACGATTTTCCGTTTGACCGTCCCAGA
>JAJZCU010000350.1 GCA_021828935.1 Planctomycetota bacterium
TGCGCGCGGTGGCGGATGAAGTGTTCATGCCCATAACGGTGGGCGGCGGCATCCGCACGGTGGACGACGCCACAGGCTTGATACAGGCGGGGGCGGAAAAAGTTAGTATTAATTCAGCAGCGGTGACAAACCCGCAGTTGGTTTCAGACATTGCCCGCAAATTTGGCCGCTGCGCCAGCGTAGTGGGGATTGACGCCAACCGCGTAAAAGGCGCCGATGGCGCGGAATTTTGGGAGGTCTACATTAACGGCGGGCGGAAGGGTTCGGGCCGGGAAGTGCTGGCGTGGGCCCGGGAATGCGAAGACCGCGGGGCTGGAGAAATAGTTCTTAATGTAATGAATTCCGACGGCACGCTGGAGGGGTATGACATTGCCATGACCAGCGCCGTAAGTCAGGCCGTTTCCATTCCGGTGGTGGCCAGCGGCGGGGCGGGAAAACCGGAGGACATGCTAAAAGTGTTGCAGGAAGGGCACGCCGATGCGGCGTTGGCGGCGTCCATATTTCACTTTAGAACATTTAGTATTAAGCAGGTCAAAGAGTACCTGGGCGCGCACGGCGTTACGGTGCGCATGACGGACGTGTAAGGCATGAAACGCCGGGAGCCCGCGCATTGACCGGCGCCGCGGGGCGTGGCTACCGTTGGTTGGCATTCGTAGCAGGGCCGGCGTTTGTCGGCATGCTTTGT
The DNA here is from genome assembly GCA_021828935.1 of Planctomycetota bacterium. Lineage (GTDB taxonomy): Bacteria > Planctomycetota > Phycisphaerae > WQYP01 > WQYP01 > JAJZCU01. The sequence goes on from JAJZCU010000350.1 coordinate 686, forward strand.
TTTCTTTCGCGGAGTACTCCATGCAAGTCGCTTGGCGCGGCGTTTTGCCGGCGCTTTGTACACAGTTCAAGCCCGATTTTTCATTGGATATTCCGGCCACGATCGCCCACGCGCGGCACATGGCGGCCACGGGCGTTTCCGGGCTGGTGCTGCTGGGCACCGTGGGCGAAAATTGTTCATTGGAAACTGCGGAAAAATTGGCGCTGCTGCGGGCGTTTGGGGCGGAATTCGGCGGGAAGTTGCCGCTGATTGCCGGCGTGGCGGAAACCACCACCGCCCTGGCGTGCCGCTTTGCCGCCGCCGCCGCGGATGCCGACGTGGACGCCTTGATGGTGCTGCCGGCGATGGTGTACAAGAGCGACCGGCGGGAGACGATCGCCCATTTCCGGGCGGTGGCTGGCGCGACGAATCTGCCGATAATGATTTATAATAATCCCGTCAGCTATGGCGTAGACATTGCCCCGGAAGCGTTCGGAGATTTGGCCGACCTGCCGGCCATGGTGGCTATTAAGGAAAGCTCGGAGAATCCGCGGCGCATCACGGACATTATCAATGCAGTTGGGAACCGCTTTGCCCTTTTGTGCGGGGTCGATGACCTAGTGATGGAAAGCCATGCGCTGGGGGCTGTGGGCTGGGTGTCCGGCCTGGTCAACGCGTTCCCCGAAGAGAACCGGTTGTTGTGGGAATTGCTGGAGGCCGGAAATTTGGCTGAGGCGCGGCGAGTGTATCGTTGGTATACGCCACTGCTGCATTTAGACACGCATGTGAAGCTTGTGCAATACATTAAATTGGCGGCGGCGCTGTGCGGATATGGCAGCGAACTGACGCGCCCGCCGCGGCTGCCGTTGGCGGGCGAAGAGCGGCAGCGAATTATCAAGTTAGTGGAAATGGCACGGGCCACGCGGCCCGGAAAAATAAAGGAAATGCGGTGAGCGAAAAAAAAGTTTATGTGGAAGAACCCTTGCAGGAGGTGCTGCTGGAAGGGCGCTGGCAGTGGTCTTCAGGCGCGGCGACATTTCGTTCCCACAACGCGTCGACGGGCGAGCCGTTTTGCGACGAATTTCCTATTAGCACCTGGGCCGATTGCGACAAGGCCCTGAACGCCGCGCAGCGCGCCGCGGTGGCCTTGCGGCAGGTTCCGCCTGAAACGACGGCCTTCTTCCTTGACCTGTACGCCGACAAGCTTGAGGAAAATTCCACCATGCTCTGTAATATGGCCTGTTACGAAACTGCCCTATGGTTCACGCCCCGCCTGGCTTTGGCGGAGCTGCCGCGCACAGCCGATCAATTGGGACAGGCGGCGGCGGCGGTGCGCGATGGCTCGTGGAAAATGGCGACGATTGATAAAAAACTCAACATCCGGTCCATGCTGGCCCCGCTGGGGCCCGTGCTGATTTTTGGCCCCAATAATTTTCCCTTTGCATTCAACGCGGTTTCCGGCGGAGACTTTGCCGCGGCCATCGCGGCGGGCAATCCCGTGATAGCCAAGGCGCATCCATTGCACCCCATCACCAGCATAAACCTAGCCTCACTGGCGCATGATTCGGCCAAGGTGGCGGGCTTTCCCCTGGAAGCCGTGCAGATGTTGTACGAGTTGTCCCCCGCGGATGGTTTGCGTATGGCCGGCGACCCGCGTCTGGCGGCCATTGCGTTCACCGGCAGCCGTGCGGCGGGGCTGGCGCTAAAAGCGGCGGCGGAGAAGACGGGGCGGCTTTTTTATGGGGAAATGTCCAGCGTGAATCCGGTGGTGATACTGCCCGGCGCCATGGACGAACGCCGGGAACAGATTTCCAAGGAATTCGTGAACAGCAGTTTGGCGGGCGTGGGCCAGTTTTGCACCAACCCGGGCCTGCTGCTGCTGCCGGCGGGAGAGCCAGCCGAGGCGTTTATCGCGGCGGTGGCGCGGGGCTTCCAGCAGGATCCGCCGGGCGTTCTGTTTTCCGCGGGGGTGCGGGACGGCTTGGTAAATAATGTGCAAGCGATGGTTGACGCCGGCGCGGCGGTGGTGACCGGCGGCCAGGCGGTCGAGGGCCCAGGCAACCATTTTCAAAATACGCTGCTTCGCGTTTCAGCGCAGCACTTTCTGTCGCACGCTGATGTATTGCAGCGGGAGGCGTTCGGCAATGCGGCCCTGGCGGTGGTGGCCCAGTCGCCGCAAGAAATGGCGGCAGTGCTCGAGACTCTGGAAGGCAACCTCACCGGCTGCATTTATTCACATACTGGCGGGGCCGATGACGCAGCGTATGACCTTCTGGCGCCCGTTCTGCGGCAGCGTGTCGGCCGATTTCTCAATGATAAAATGCCCACCGGCGTGGCCGTGAGTCCGGCGATGCAGCACGGCGGGCCATATCCCGCGGCAAGTCATCCGCATTTTACGGCGGTGGGCATACCCGCTTCATTGCGACGCTTCACCCGGCTGGATTGTTATGACAACGTGCGGCCGCACCGCTTGCCAGAGGAACTACGCGATAAAAACCCGACCGGCGCCATGTGGCGTAACGTAGATGGCGCGTGGACGCAAGAGGATGCATAATCGCCGCGGGATCGGGCGCCCTCGATATTATTTGGCTTTATTTTATTGATTTAGCATTATTTTCGGGAGCACCCATGCCCACTGAAATTTCCACAACCGCGTCCGGCGCTGGGGCCCGCGGTCGCGCGGGACAACTACCATTTCAGACCGATTTTTCGGCGGAAGAACTGTCCGCCCGGCGCGCCGC
>JAJZCU010000007.1 GCA_021828935.1 Planctomycetota bacterium
GCCGTCCCCGCGGCATTTGCGCACTTGCCGATTTCGGGCCACCACCTCGGCGGGCGGTCCACATGATCATTATCTAAACGTGGCACACCGCCCGGTCGCCGCCCCCTTTGCGGCCGGGGGCTATAAGTATGTGCGGTTTCACGCCTGCGCCTGCGGCTTGGCTCGCCGGCATATTTATATGCCGGCTAAGATGGGTTGGCGCGGCATGGGTTGCGGGGCACCCTGTGTCGGCGGTGCTAACCGCCCAATTCGCCACGCCACGGGGACAATTTATCCTCCGGCCATTTTCCCCGCCGCCGGGGCGCGACCCGCGGTCGCGGCTTTATGGGCGATTGCTACGCTCCACCGGGGCGCGACCCGCCGCCGTAATGGCTTTATGGGCAACGCGCATTCCCGGCTATGTCTCCGGCTGCTCAAATGATGGCGCGGCCACGGCGGGCGGGGCGTCGCCGCGCAGGGCGGCCACGATTTCTTTCACATGCACATGGCAGTTTTCCAGGAATATTCGGTAGTGGCTTTGCGTGCCCGCGATTGCCGTGCCGGCCACATAGACGCCGGGCACGTTGGTTTCCATGGTGCGCGGGTTGAACACCGGCACATTGCCGGGCTGGCGCAGCTCCACCCCGGCCATGCGGCACAGCGACATGTCGGCTTCATAGCCGGTTAACAGCAAAACAAAATCGGCGTCCACATTTACCAATTCTCCGGCGGCGTTGATCAGCGTGGCGGCGCCGGGGCGGATCTCTTTTATGGTGCTGTTAAAATATCCGGCAATGGCGCCTTCGCGCAGCAGGCCGCGCACTTCGGGGTACAACCAATATTTAATAGCGCGGGCGTCTAAGTCGGCGCCGCGATAACTTAAGCTGACCCGGGCGCCCGCGCGGTGACAGCGCAGCAGGGCTTCGACGGCTGAGTTGCCGCCGCCCACCACCAGCAGGCGCTGGCCGAAGTAGCTGTGTGGATCTTGAAAATAATGGCTGACCTGGGGCAGATTCTCGCCGGGAATGTTAAGCATGCGCGGCCGGGCAGTGCCCCCGGTGGCCAGAACCACTCGCCGGGCGCGCCAGGCGTGTCGGCCCTTGAGACCATCGGTGGTCAGCGTGAACCCATCCGCAGCCCGCGCAAAATCCACCACCGGGTGATAGGTGTGAATATCCAATTTGTACTGCCCCACCACCGCCCGCAGATAGGCCAGATAATCTTCCCGTGACGCCTTTTCCTGCCACGACGTAACCAGCGGCACGCCGGCAATGCCAATGCGATCATTGGAACTGAAGAACCGCGTGCCGGGGGCAAACCAGGAAATCGTGTAACCGATTTGACTGCCTTCCAGATGCAGAAAGTCGATGCCAGCCTGCTGGCAGGCCACAGCCAGTTCAATGCCGATTGGCCCGGCGCCAATGATCGCAACGTCCGCGGAGTTTTTCATGCGGACATTCTAGCGGGTGAACGATGGGCACGGTATTGTGGCCGGACGGCGTGCGCGGCGAACGATGGAAGACGTGGCGGGAGGAATTTGCCCCGGCGAGGTCAGCGCATTTTGGGCCGCATTTTTTATGGCCGCGTTCCATTGTAACGTGCGGCGTTTCGCCCTATAATAATCGCGTAAACCAATGGTTGTTACGAACGCTTTTTGAATCACTGGAATGACCCGCTCAGACCGATAATACATTGGTTTAAGAGGGTAGTTTTGCACATTTTTGAGACACAACATGGCCAAAGAAGAATCCCGTTCCACCGTTACCAAAGCCTACGACGAAGCTGCCATTGAGGCCCTTAAAGGGCTGGACCCGGTGCGGAAGCGGCCGGGCATGTACATCGGCGATACCACCACGCGCGGGCTGCACCATTTGGTGTGGGAAATCGTCAACAATTGCGTGGACGAAGCCATGGCCGGCCACTGTGAAAACATCTGGGTCACCATTAATGCTGACGGCAGCGCGACCATCACCGATGACGGTCGCGGCATTCCGGTGGGCATGCATCCCACGGAAAAGAAGTCCACGCTGGAAGTAGTCATGTGCGACCTGCACGCCGGCGGGAAATTCGGCGGCGGCGGATATAAGGTGTCCGGCGGCTTGCATGGCGTGGGCGCCTCGGTTGTGAACGCCCTTTCTGAATGGATGGAAGTAGAAGTTGCGCGCGATGGCAAAGTGTACACCATGGGTTTTGAACGCGGCATTAAAACCGAAGACCTCAAAACCATCGGCAAGCGCCCCAAGAGCGGCACGAAGGTCAGCTTCCGTCCTGACGCGCAAATTTTTCCCGACATCGCGTTCGACTACGACCGCATCGTGGTGCGCTGCCGTGAATTGGCCTATTTAAATGAAAGCCTGGCTTTTTACTTAGAAGATGAACGCACCGGCAAGAAAGACGAATTCAAGTACACCAAGGGCATCATTGCGTTTGTTAAGCAACTAAATGAAGGCAAAGACGCCGTGCATTCGCAGGTGGTCTACCTGGAAAAGGAAGAACCCAATGCGGAAAACCCGCTGTCCGTGCAGGTGGCCATGCAGTACAACGACGGCTACGCCGAAAATCTTCACAGTTTTGCCAATAACATCAACACCCCCGGCGGCGGTACGCACCTTTCGGGCTTCAAGACGGCCCTTACCCGCACGCTGAATTTCTACGCCAAGACCAACGGGTTGGTCAAAGATGAAAAAGACCTGCCCAATGGCGACGACCTGCGTGAAGGTCTTTCCGCGATTGTTTCAGTTAAAGTGCCAAATCCACAGTTTGAAGGGCAAACCAAGGACAAGCTGGGCAATGGCGAAGTCGACGGATTCGTGGCCAATGCGGTCAACGAAGCGCTGGGCGTGTGGCTGGAAGAGCATCCCGGAGACGCCAAACGCATCATTCAGAAAGGTCTCACCGCCAAGCAGGCCCGTGAAGCCGCGCGCAAGGCGCGTGAACTCACGCGCAAGGGCGCGTTAAGCAGCGGCGGCCTGCCGGGCAAACTTTCCGACTGTTCCAGCCGCGATATGGAAACCACGGAACTGTACATTGTGGAAGGACAGTCAGCCGGTGGAACCGCCAAGGCGGGAAGAGACCGCGTGTTCCAGGCCATATTGCCAATTAAGGGTAAGATATTAAATGTGGAAAAGGCCCGCGTGGACAAAATGCTGGGCCATGAAGAAATTCGCACCATTGTGCAGGCCCTGTCCTGTGGCATTGGCGCCGCGGATATGGACATGACCAAACTGCGCTACGGCAAGCTGGTGATCATGACCGACGCCGACGTGGACGGCTCGCACATCCGCACTTTGCTGCTAACATTTTTCTTCCGGCAAATGAATCAGTTGGTGCGCGATGGCCGGGTCTATATCGCCCAGCCGCCGCTGTACCAGGTGACGCGGAAAAAACATGTGGAATATGTGCGTAATGAAGGCGCCATGCGCAAGGCATTGGGCGACTTGGGTCTGGATGGCGCCAGCCTGGTGGTGCGGGACAAAAAAGGGAATGAAACCGCCCGTTATAAGGGGCAGGATCTCCGCCGGATTATGCAGATGCTGGAACAAGTGGAAGATTTTGTCGCCGTTTCCCAGCGTCGGGGTCTGATGTTCTCGCGGCTGCTGGAAGCGCGGTCCAAGAACAAGGCACTGCCCATGTACCGCGTAATTTTAGATGGAACCGAAACGTTCTTTAACAGCGCGGAAGACTACGAGCAATTCGTGGAAAAGAATCATGTGACTGAAATTGAAGCGGCCGCCAAGGCAGTCTATTCCGATGCGGAAGAAACCACCGGGGACGGCACAAGCAATGGCAACGGGGGCAACGGGGGCAATGGGGCCAACGGTGGCACGAATGGGCACGCCAAAAAGCCATCCAAAGCAGCCAGTTCGGAGGCCAAAAAGGCGGCCCAGCGCCGCCTGGAAAAGAACGAGGAACTCCATGAGAATCGCGAACTGGAGAGATTGTTCGAGAAATTGAAAGAGGCTCAGATTCTTATCGAAGATTATGGCCGGCAGGTGCAGGAAACCGTCAGCGGGGAACGCCTGCCAACGCGCTACGGAATTGAAAACGGCGACAGCTTCAAACGCGACATCGCCGGCATTGATCAGATCGTGCCGACGATTCATGAAATCGCGAAACAAGGCATGGAAATCAAGCGTTTCAAGGGCTTAGGTGAGATGAACGCCGAAGAATTGTGGGTGACCACCATGGACCCCGCCCGTCGCACGCTGCTGCGCGTCACGCTGGAAGGCGCCAGTAACGCGGAGGCCATGTTCAGCACGCTCATGGGCGAAAACGTGGAACGCCGTCGGCAGTTCATTGAAGATCATGCGCTGGAAGTGAAGAATTTAGATGTTTGATCAGGGTCGCAATGCGCGCTGTGGGCGTCTCGCGGTACGCCTTGATCAATGGTTCGCCGGGCCCTTTGTCGCCCTTCGCGCTTTCGCTCCCAGCCGGTAGAATTCCGCCATGGAAAAATCGCCCACCAAGCAACAATGCGTGCCCGTGCTGGATTTTGGCTCGCAATATGCCCAACTGATCGCCCGCCGTGTGCGCGAGGCCGGCGTTTACAGCGTGCTGGTCCGCCCGGATATTTCCGCAACCGAACTGGCGGCCCTCTCCCCCATTGGCATCATACTTTCGGGGGGCCCGGCCAGCGTGTACGAAGGCCATGCCCCCAGGTGCGATCCGGCGGTTTTCCAGGTGGGCGTGCCAGTCCTGGGAATTTGTTATGGAATGCAAATCGGGGCGGAGCTTCTCGGGGGAACCGTGGCGCCGGCCAAGGCCCGCGAATATGGCGCTGCGAAGCTGCATCTGCTGCCCGAAGGCGCAGAAACCGGGGGTTTTTTGGGCGGCGTGCCGGAACAGACCACCGTCTGGATGAGTCACGGCGATCAGGTGCAAAGTTTAGGCGCCGATTTTATCCCTCTGGCCAGTACGCCCACATGCCCGCTGGCCGCCATCCGCCACCGCAACCGGCCCTTCTTTGGCGTGCAGTTTCATCCGGAAGTGACGCACACGCCGCACGGGGCACAGATCATTGAAAATTTTCTCTACCGCATCTGCCGCGCCGCTGGCGACTGGCAAATGGGTAATTTTGTGGATGCGGCGGTCGAAAAAATTCGCGTGCAGGTCGGGCATAACCGCGTGATATTGGGGCTTTCCGGCGGGGTCGATTCTTCCGTGGCGGCGGCGCTGCTGCATAAGGCAATCGGCAATCAGTTGGCGTGCATATTTGTTGATAACGGCCTGCTGCGCCAGAATGAACGAAACACTGTGGAAAGCATGTTTCGCGACCACTTCCACATGAACCTGCGCACCGTGGACGCCTCCGCGGAATTTTTGGGGGCTCTGCGCGGCGTGACCGAACCGCAAAAAAAACGGACCATCATTGGCAAGTTATTCGTGGAGGCCTTCCGCGGCGCAGCAAAATCCATCCCCGACGCCAAATTTCTCGCCCAGGGCACGCTTTATCCGGATGTCATCGAAAGCGGCCACGGACACGCCGGCACGGCCGCCAACATTAAATTGCACCACAATGTCGGCGGTCTGCCGCGGGAACTGGGCTTTGAACTTGTCGAGCCGTTGCGCGATTTATTCAAAGATGAGGTGCGGCGCCTCGGCGAGGTGTTGGGCCTGCCGGAAAGTTTGATCTGGCGGCACCCCTTCCCCGGCCCCGGGCTGGCCGTGCGGTGCATCGGCGAAATTACCGAAGAAAAACTGACGGTGCTGCGTCAAGCCGATGAAATCTTTTTGGAAGAACTCATTGCCGCGAATTTATACCGCAGTGCCGCCCAGACATTCGCCGTGATTTTGCCGGTGGCATCGGTGGCGGTGATGGGTGATGGCCGCAGTTATCAGCCCGTGGTGGCGTTGCGCAGCGTGGATTCCACCGATTTTATGACCGCCGACTGGAGCCGCCTGCCGTATGATGTTCTGGCGCGGGTCAGCAGCCGGATTGTCAACGAGGTCCGTGGCGTAAGCCGGGTGGTTTACGATATAACCAGTAAGCCGCCGGGCACCATTGAATGGGAGTAGACGCCCCAGGGTGGGAAATCCGGCAATAAATGAAGCGAAGAAAATCGCGAATATGGTGCGCACAGATGGCCTCCACGGAAACACAAGTTCATCCCCACGATGTCGGACTGCCCAGCGGGGTGGTGCGAAAACGCCACCGGTTTAGATACATTGGTTATTGGATGATTACCATATCGATACTCACCGCCATACCGGGCTGGGCCATTTACGGCGTGTCCATCTGGCAGGCCCTGGACATACGCAACCAGCCGCCGTCCCGCGCCATTTTCGCCTACGCCCTGCTGATTATTTCCAGCGTCACTCTGGTGCTGGGATTCTGGTATTTATTGTTAGCGCATGTGCGGCGCATCGCCCGCATGGTTGAAGACGGCACCGCCATCACCCCCGCAATGTCCGATGAACAGGTGCATTGCCCCAACTGTGGCTGGACCTGCGACTACCCGGACCGCTTCTGCCGCCATTGCGGAAAACCATTCGGCATGTCCATTGGGCCGCGCGGCGGGCCGGCGGCGTAGGGGCGCCCGGGGTACACGCCGGCGGCGGGTCCGACGGCAGTAGTTTTAATAGCAATTTGGCAAACGCATTACGGCTTGTTCTGGTGAAGATTGATCCTGTTAAAAGTCAACGGCCTGGTCAAACGCTACGGCGGCCGCACGGTCGTAAACAATGTTACGTTTGAAGTCGGCAGCCGCGAGGTCATCGGCCTATTGGGCCGCAACGGCGCGGGAAAAACGACCACGTTCCGCATGGTTGTGGGCATGGTTACGCCCGACCAGGGGCAGGTGATGTTTGACGGTTTCGACATTACCCGCCTGCCCATGTACCAGCGGGCCCGCAAGGGCATGGGCTATTTATCGCAGGAACCGTCGATCTTTCAACGCATGACCGTGGAACAAAATCTGCTGGCCATTTTGGAAACCACGCATCGCAACGGCGCGGCGCGCAAGGCCGAAGCCGAACGACTGATGGAACAATTCGGCCTCACCAAGACGCGACGGCAAAAGGCGATGACGCTGTCCGGCGGCGAGCGGCGCAAACTGGAAATCGCCCGCGCCTTGGTTACCAACCCATCGCTGATTCTGCTGGATGAACCGTTCAGCGGCGTGGACCCCATCGCCGTGGAGGATTTGCAGCGGGAGATCCGGCAACTCAGGGAACAACTGGGCAAGGCTATTTTGATTACCGACCATAACGTGCAGCGCACGCTGGAGGTCTGCGACCGGGCCATTATCATTGCCGAGGGCACCGTGCAGGCCGAAGGCGCACCCAAGGATTTAATTAACGACCCCCTGGTGCGTCAGTCTTACCTTGGGCACACATTCAAGGGCGACGAATTCGGATAAGGCGCCGCCCAGCATGGGGGGTGGCCATCTTGGCCGCCAGGTCGTGCGCCTCCATTGCAACCTTCGCCGAAATCCTGCTATCGGCTTGACTACGCCCGGCTGGAAGCCCGTGCCCCCCGTTCGTTCACAGCGGCGGGCGGTCGGCAACCGCCAGCGATCCATTCGCGGGAAATAATGGGCCCACGGCGAGCGATCCGCTCGCGGTCCACGGAAGCTCAATGCACCCCGTATTCCTGCATAAACTTTTCAAACGCCTTGTGCCGCCGCTTTCCGCCTATCGCGGACCCGTAAATTGTCACCAGGCTTTCCAGCGAGTCGCGGGTGGCCTTCACGTTCTTGTGCATCTTCTCATTGCACTTAATAACGAAATAATACCCATCCCAGAACGACGGCGACCCGGGAGGCAACTGCTCAATGATGCGCACCCAGAAGTCGTGGGAATAAGGGTACTTCTTGGCATAATAGGCGGCCCGCGCCTGGCCGATGAAGTTGCGGATGTCCGCCGGGCGTTCATGTTGCAACTGTTTGAACAGCGCCATGGCCTTGGTGGCCTGACCGGCGCGTATCAGCGTGTCGGCCAAAATCTGCTGATAGCCATATACATCGCGCTTGGCATTGAGCTGGGCCCCGGCTTGCTTAATAAGCTGGCTTAACAGCGCCGCCGCGTCGCCGGCCAGCCGCTTGGCACGGGCCGGGTGGCTCTTGCGCAGCCGCCGGCTTTGCGCATCCCATTGGCCGATCAACCCCTTGATGACCTCCTGCTTGTTCTGTCCGGCGCCGCCGGCGATCTGGTCCACCACCTGCAGCACTTTGCTGTTTTTGTGCTCCAACTGGTACTGCCGAATGCGGTAACGCAGAATGGCGCTGCGTACGGCGGGGGTCAGGTCGGCGCCCATGGCCTGTAAACGCGTGAGGTCCTTCCCGGCGGCCTTGGGGTTGCGCAACGGGCTTAGGTTGGTGCTGGCCAGAATTAAATAAATATCCGGCATATACAATCGTGCGCGCTTAACCGAGGCCCCCGCCACGGTGGCCGGCGGACGACGCAACACCTGCAGGAATTGGTCGCTGCGTTGTACCAACTGGGCGGCGGCGTGCAGACGCAGTCGTTGGCTGGCCTTTTTATCTTCCAGCCGCGAAAGCCGGTCCGTGGCGATGCGCAACAGCCGGTAATGGGCGTCGAGGTACAACGGACTTGACGCTGGTACTTTATCAAACATGGCTGCGGCCTGGGCGAATTTCTTTTGCTTTTCAAGCTGATCGGCATAGGCGAAAGCCCAGCGCTTTTCGCCGAGGTTCACGTAGGCCAGTTTCAGCGCCTTGCGCAGCAGCGCCCGCACCTTGGTGGAGGCGTGGCCGGTGTCGGTGAGTTTGGCCAATTGACTTAGCGCCAGGGCCAGCACGCTTTTGGATTTAGGATCGTGCGGGGCCATGGTGACATAGGCCACATTAAGCCGCGCCGCCGCGCTTAGCCGGCCCAGCCGTCCGGCGCAGATGCCCTCAATAAGCGTAGCCTCCAGCCGGGATGCCTTGGACGCATGGGCATTTTTCCGGACCGCCCGCGCCGCGTGAAGGGCGGTTAAATTATTAGCCCGGGTATTTTTCTGGGCGGCCTTCCACGCCAGGGCCAGCGCCTGCAGCGGCGCCATGGTCTTATAGTGGCCCGCGTGGCCGGAATTCATGACCGCGATTTGCTCATAAACCAATGGCGCGAAAGAGGGATTGGCCTTCACAATGGCGTGCAGGATGCCCACGGCCTTTTTCCGCGCCGCCGCCTGCGCCGCCGCGTTGGGCAGCGACCTGGCGCGGATCATTTCCACCCGATAGGAAAGCATTTCCACGCCGACTTTCGCGCCCGGGCCCGACGTCTGCGGGCTCTTGCCCAGCCACTGTTGAAATGCGTCAAGTATCTTGGTGGCCTTGTCGAAACGCTTGCGCTGGGCGTACAAAAGCACCTCTTGATATCGCGCATTGTATTGCACAAACGGCGGCGCCTGGGCCACCGCGGCCTTGCGCAGGTCGCTTAATGCCCGGCTGAATTCACCCGCGGCGCTGGAGGCTTCGCCCGCCAACAACCATGACTGATACAAAACCCCCGTGCGCTTGCCGCGCTTAATCCACGGCTGCAAAAGCCGCACGCATTGCGCCATGTACTTCTTGCGCTGCGGGCCCGGCGCGGCGGCCAATCCCAGTTGATACTGCGCCTGCGGCATCAAATAACTGGCGCCGGCGTGACCGGCCTGCGCGGCGGCGTATTGGGCTTCGTCAGCGTTGGTGAACGGTTCCAAATTTTCCGTGTAGTGCATCATCCCGTAAAGCGTGATGTCCGCAATGTTTACCAGCTTCGCAAAAACGCCAGCCGACGCCGCCAGCCGACGCCGCGTGGCCGCCGTGTCCGCCACAAAGCGCACCTGCTTGGCCAGTGGGCTGGTAATATGCAAATAAATAAATCTGGCTTGGTCCAGCGCCCAGTAACCATCGAGCTCTCCGGGACGCCCGCGCAGATACAGCGCGATGTCCGCCACATATTGCCGTTCCAACTTCCGCGCATGGCGGGGCGTTCCGCCCGAAAATTCCGACATGATGGCCGCCGATTGATAGAGCGCCTTGAGCGGCGCGGTGGCGGCATGCGCGGCCCGGTATTGCAATAAGGTGGTTAAACCCGCGTCGGCAAGCCGGTCAGCAAACTGCGTATCAGAAGCCTGCAGCCCCGGCATAATAAGGTATTGTTTGGCGTTGATCTTGTGCCAGTTCATGCGGGCCATAACCCGGCCGCAGCCGGCCATGCCCGCGATGCCCGCCCCAACCAGGACCATCGCTGCCGCCGGTCCAATTATCCTGCCAGTTCTATGCACTTTCATCAACCCCATGCCTCCACGGACCACATCAAAAAGCCACTGATCTCATGCGCCAGCGGCCAGTTTCACCGGGCGCAGCGTCAAGACCGCGGCGCCAACCGCGCATTTTCTCAATGGGCATAGGCGAAACCCACCGCTTTAAAGCGCGCCTGCGTACAATCCTGGTAAGTCGTAATAACGTCCTGGTATGGTACGCCGTTGCCGGGCATGATCAGTATGCCCATCTTCAGGTTGTGCAGGCTGCGCAACTTGCGCTGCTTTTGCTTCAGCCACTTGGCCAACTGCCCGGAAAGGTCTTCCGTTTGGAAATTGGCGATGGTGGCCATGGTATGGGCGCCGCGGCGGGCCAGTTTAATGTCAATGCGGGTGGCGGGCATTTTCGCGCTGCCGGTGGCCTTGTTTAATCCGCCGGTTTTAACCGCGGGCGTGTTATTGGTTAAATACAGGTCCGGCGACGCGAACGTGGTGCCCAACATAAAAAATATCAAGATACACATGACAATGTCCACCATGGGCGTCATGTTGGGGCCGCTGTGCAACGACTGCTTGGACAACCCGCGATTTTTCTTTCCTGATTGCATGGTCCATGATCCTTGTTTTTATTTAGGTCGCCGAACCGGGGCGCCACCCGGGGGCCCGCTGAATTTTTCGGCCGCGGGGCGGCTGATCACCGTCGGGTCATAAAATTGACGTTGGTAATGCCCGCCTCGGTGGCGTCTTCAAGCACCGGCGCGATAAATTTATAAGGCAGATGCGCGTCGGCCCGCAGCACCAGCTTGGTTCTTGGGTCCAGACGCTTCTCCTGCCGCATCAATTGCACCAGCTTGTCGGGCAATACGTCCTGCTGAAACACGACAATGGTCGGCTGATCACGGTAGTCCAGCGGCTTGTGCGGCACTAAATTCACAATCAGTTCGTGCTTCTTGATGGCCATGTCCTGGGCGTGCTTGGCGATGGGCACATGAACCCCTTTCACGGATTCGCCGCGGGCCAACTGGCCGCACACCAGGAAGAAAATAATCAGGCACATGACCACGTCAATTAAGGGGGTTACATTGACGTGGTCGTCGTGCATTGGTTGCATGCCGCGCTTAACCATGGGGATGTCCTTTCAGGCAATGGGAGCAGAGGCTGTAGCGCCACGCCTCAGGCCTCGCTGGTGGAAGATGGCGCCGGGCTGGGCGCCGCGCGGCGCGGGCTGGGACGCGCGGTGGCGCCGCGGCCTTCGCCGGACTTTTGGTCGGGCCGTAATGATTCCAGCAACTCTTCGGACAGCAAACTTGCCTTCATGGTTATTTTGTCAATTTTTGTTCGGTAGAAGCCAAACACCACCAGAGAAGGAATAGCCACCGCCAGGCCGCCAAACGTGTGCCACAGCGCCACAGAAATGCCCCCAGCCAATTGCGCGGGTTTGGCCGCGCCATTGGCGTTGTGCAGGGCTTCAAAGGCCATGATCATGCCCAGCACGGTGCCCAGCAGGCCGATCAGCGGGCCAATGTTGCCGATGACATTCAACAATTCAATTCGGCGGAATAAGTTGGATGTTTGCTCGCCGGTACTGGATTCCAAACCTTCGCGCATGGCGGAGTAACCAAGGTGCGCGCGGCGGATGGCGGTGTGCAGGGCGCGGCTGACAAACGAATCATCCGTGCCGGTGAATTCCATGAGCTCATCAAACTGCCGGGCATTAATAAGCGTGCGAATGTGTTCGGTGGAATCTTCCGGCAGAATGCGACTTTCGCGCACATGAATCGCGGCGTCAATGATCAGCGCAATGCTGCAGATGCTCGCCAGGATCAATACGCCGATGACCATGTAATCCAATATAAGAAAGAACACGTTGACATGACCTGTCCCGGCGGCGGCCGCCGCCGCGGGACCACCGCCGCCGGCCGCCATGGCAATGTGACCCAGGCCCACCACTGCGCCCACCAGCAACGTGGCCAGCAGGCCCACCCGAAACTTTGATTGTGCGTACCGGGAAAACATAAGGACGCTCCTGAAACTAAAAAAGCCGCTAAAAAAATTGCCAATTATCACATTTCGCCGGCGCCCTTGCGTCCGGCATTTCCGCGCGGCGGCTACGATCCGCCGAAGAAATCCTTGCTGCTTAACACCTTGAATTTTCCGCCGCTTTGTTCGGCGATTTCCCGCAGATGCTTGGTGATCTGCGGCAGCGTAAAGTCGTTATTACCGGTGCCGCCCAGATACTTGCCGGCGTTTCGTCCAATGCAGGCATACGCCACGATGCGAATGCGCTTGCCGGGATTGATTTTGCGAATGGCCGCCACCAGTTTGGGATTAAACCGGCCATCGGTAAGGAAATAGACCAACTGCGGTTTAAGCGCAAAGGCGGCCCGCAACGGGCGGTAAAACTTACTGTAAGAATAGGTGTCCGCCCCCTGTGCCAGCACGGCCTTAAGCCCGCGGCGGGCCATGCGTTTGGTGCGGCTGGTGGCTCGCACCAGATGCGTGGGGCCGATAAATTTATAATGGTCGGAAAAGGTGATGACGGCAAAGCGTTGAATGGGCTGCAGGTTTTCAATGCTGCGAATGGCCTTGCGTTTAACTATGTCAAAAATGTCAACCATGAACCCGGAACTGTCCAGCACATAAACAATTCGCGTGGCGTTCCCCCCCGCCACGCCCATGAAGTTGCTTTGCGGGCCGATGCCGCTGCCCCCGCCGCCCACGCCAAAGCTGGCCAACGCCCCGCCGGAGCCGCCCACCCCGGCCGTGTCGCTGGCGCCGCCGGTGGAGCCCACGGCAATCATGCTTGATAAATTTTTGCCGCCGGTGCCATTTAATAAAGTAGCCGCGGACACGCTCATATGCTGGGCGAAGCCGTGGGCGTTGAGCAGTTTCTTTTCCTGCTGCCGGGCCTTGTGCAGGGGGTCTTCCTTGGTGCCGGGGTTGGGAATGCCACCGGGGTGCTTCGTATACGGGCTGTTCATGGCCATGGGAATGATGATCGGGTGGGCTTTTTTCTTAATAACATGCTTGGCAATAAGCACGCCGAAAAGCAGCAGAACAAACAGCCCGAGGTGCAACAGAAAACTGGCCAGCCACGGAAAGGCCTGCTCCACGCGGTCGTTGTGCGCGGCGCCTTCCACCGGCTCTGATGGATCGGCGGGATCAACGCTGTTCACAGGATCAGCGGTCGTGTCCTGATCCTGCTGCGCCGATGCTTTCCGCGCATTGGACGCGAATGTTTCTGCCATCGTTTACACTCCTCGGACGCTTTTCCTAAAGGCAACCGCCGTGCCACGCCGATAATCGCCGTCGCGCGGCCGTCGGATCCGGCGTCCGGGGCCGGGGCCGGCTTTCAGTCATACAATGGCGGTAATCGCCTGATTTACTGGGGTTCCCGCTGAAAACTGGATCATTTCGCAGAGCCGTTTGGAAAAAATCGCCCCTGATTATCGTGTGGCCAATCGCCGCGGGATACCTGTAACGCATCTACAATTACTTGTGACAAATTTGGCAAAATCCGCAGGTCATGTGACGCCGTTGTCACGCGCCGGCGAACGACGTTCGCACCATCTCTTGAGCCGGGATTTATCGCCCGCCGAAAAAGTCTCGGCCACTGATCACCTTAAACTTCCCATGATTTTGCGCCGCAATTTCGCGCAGACGCCGCTTGATATTGGGCAGCGTGAATTCATTGTGCCCGTTGCCAGGCGCAAACTTGGCGTTCCGGGAAATACATGCATAAGCCACAATGCGCACCTGCTGCCTGGCATTAAGTCGGCGAATCGCAGGCGGCAACTTGGCGCTGAAATGACCGTCCGTCAGGAAGAAGATCAACTGTGGTCGCAGGGCGAAAGCCGCCCGCAACGGCCGGTAAAACTTGCGGAAAGAATAGGTATCCGCTCCCTGGGCCACCACCGCAAGCAGGCTGCGGCGCAGGCGGCGTTTGGCCCGCGCCGTGGCGCGCACCAATCGGGGCGGCCCTACAAAATGATAGCGGTCGGAAAAAGTAATCACTGCAAAGCGCTGCACCGGCTGCATTCGGGCCACGGAATGCATCACCTTCTGTTTGACAATATGAAACACGCTGGCCAGGGCGCCGGAGCTGTCCACCACATAAACAATGCGCGTGGCATTGACGCCCTCGCCAAAAATCTGGGACCTAAGGCCAGCCTGGTTTCCGCCTCCGCCCAAGCCGTATGGCGCCATGGGTCCGCCCGAATCCCCGAGTCCCACATGCCCGTGGAGCCCCCCGGTAGATCCGACGGCAATCATGTGGCTGATGCTCTGCCCGCCGGCGCCGGTTAATAATGCCGAGACATTGGGCGCGATTTTATTCGCAAACCCCGATGCGTGCATCAAACGTTCCCGTTGCTGTTTGGCCTGCCGCAGCGGATCGTGCTTTGTGCCGGGGGTGGGAATCCCGCCGGCATTACGGTGGAACGCCGTGTTCATGGCAATGGGAATGATGATCGGTCGCGCCCGCGCGGCCATGACATGCCGGGCGACGCCATAGGCAAACAGCGCCAGCAGGGCCAGCCCCAGGTGAAGCAGAAAGCTGGCCAGCCACGGAAATGCCCGTTCCATGGGCGGTTGGTTTGTTCCGGGCGCTTCTTCGGCCGGCCGGTACGGGGAAGGAATAAACACTTCGGGGGGCAGTGTCTGGGCCATGGCGCGTCTCCTGATGGGGTCAATACCCCACTTATTAGGCAATCCGCGTGCCGCAGTGTCCGCGCGAAGCGTTGCGGCACA
>JAJZCU010000351.1 GCA_021828935.1 Planctomycetota bacterium
TCAATTCTGGCTCATTACATTGAACAAACCCGCCCGGCGAATATCGACTGCTGGCTGGACCGACCCACTTACGAAAAAATTTCCGCGGTGGTGAAGGAAATGGGCGACGGATGGGCCAAGCCCATTTTCATTGCGCTGGGAGAGACCGTTTCCTATGATCAAATCCGGCTGGTGATCGCGCACATGAGAACGCAGCCCGCCGGCGCCGCAGCGCGGTAAGCTCGCGGGCGTCGGCTTCCATGTCTATCGCAAGTTCTGCATGGGGCACGGTTCAAGATTGTCCTTGCCGATTTCCTTGAACAGCCCACGCAGTTTCTGAACGTGTTCCAGTCCCTCCAAGGCAAGTTCTTCAAACAGGGCCTTGACCTGCTCATCCGCGGCCCGCGCCGCCGCCCGATGGTAAAAGCTGCTGGTGCGTTTCTCGCTGGCAATCACCAGCCGCATCGCCTCATCAAAATGCGCATCATCCCGCGCATCAAGCAGCCGCGGCCCCACGCATACGGCGCTCTTGTCTTCGTTGGTTAAATAAAACGCAGCGTTGGTTGCCAGCCGCGACAGAATGGCCTGCAGCCGGTCACGGTGCCCACGCTCTTCAGCCGCCATGCCTTCAAATGCCTCATGCAGCATGGGAAGGCGCGTCTTCTCGGCAAGAATAATATACCGATACGCCGCCACCGATTCGCCATACGCGGCAATGGCCAGGGCCTTGTCATCAGGGATGGGCGCCGCATTGGCATGTGCAATTTTTCCGATCTTCATAGGCGCAGTGTAGCATGACCGCGCCGCGGCGCAAACAGCTTTCCCTCGCACCCTCGCACCCTCGCACTTTAGTCCGCGCCGCCGGAGGCCTGCGCAGACTGGCCGTTGCCCTTGTCGCCGGGGCCCGGGAAAGCCGCCTGGTTGGCATCCAAAATCGTAGGTGGAACCGGCGCGTTTTCCGCCGCCCGCACCGCGTTCCGGGCCACGATCGAAATGTAAACGGTCAACGCCACGGTGGCGACCAGACTGGCCGTGAGCATCGTCCATTGGAATGGCGACCGGTGATGGCCGCTGGCCGCCGCCCTGCCGACATAACCAAGATAGATATACAAAAATGTCGCTGGCAGCATGGCGATCCAGGTTACCAGCACATAGGGCCAGAATTGAATTTCGGTCAGACCTAATAAATAATTTGTCAGCGTGAACGGAACCACCGGCGACAGGCGCAGCAATGCGATCATCTTCCAGCCGCGTTGGGCAATCGCCTGCTCAATGGCGCGAAACCGTGGGCTCTTCGCCGCCCGCCGTTCCACAAATCCATGGGCGAGATACCGCGCAATAAGAAAAGACGCTGCGGCCGCCACGGTGGAACCGGCAGAAACAATGGCCATGCCAGTCCATATGCCAAACACGGCGCCCGCCGCCAGGGTTAACGGCGCCGCCGGGATGAATATAATGGTGGCCACGATGTAGGCGGCGCCGAATAGTGGCGGCCCCAGAAAACCAAAGGCGCGCACCCGGCGCGAAAAAGCGTCCGTGGCCGCGGTCACGGGAATAAAATGGGCCAGCACCAGCAACAGCACAAACGCCAGCAACACTGCGACCCAGCGCAGCAGCAACTGGCGCCTGCGCGCGGTGCGGGGCGCCGGTTCAATTGGCGCTGGCGTTTGACCAATGTTCATGCCGGGCTCGATGCTTCGTGACCACACAGTCCGCGGTAGATTACACGCGATGCAAAAGAACTGCCATGTCCGAAAACCGGGAGCCTTGGCCGTGACCGGTTCCCGGAAACCGCCCCACATGACAATATTCCGAAGGTTATCGGCAAAACCAGCCCAGTTGCGTCCAGTTGGCAAACCATGCCTGCAGCACGGAACCCCAATCCAACCGCTGCGCCTGCACGCTGATAACTTTCCGGCATGACGCATCAATGGTCAGTCCGGCGTCCAAATTTCTTAGCAGCTCAAACGCGGGCTGCTCCAGCGACTTAAAGTAGACCTGGTTTTCAAAACGATGCACCGCCAAAAACTCTGGCCGCGGCTTGGGCAGCCGCGCCGGCCCGCGCGACGTGCGGCGCCGCGGTTCCTCGGCGGCTTCCGTTTGCAACGTTTGCCGCGGCTGCAATGTGTTTACAAAATCATCCACAGGATAGGCCAGGGCCAGCAGTGAAATGTATGGCTGCAAACGCAGTTTCAGTCGGGCCGCGTCGGCGCCCAGCAAATCGTCAACAGTCAGCGGCGGCCGGGCGGCGCTGTCAAAGGCGGTGATCTGCGCCCATTCCAACCGCGCCACATCCAGCGCCACGGCCTGCCTTTTGCCCGCCCATTCCGGATGTTCCTGAAGAAACCGCGGCAACCGCCCGCCCAGATCGCGCAAGCTGAAGGTGCGCGAAGGATATTCTGTTATATAAGCCTCGGCCATGGCCATGAACCGCGTCTCCCCCAACACCGCGCGTAAGCCGGGAAAATCATCGTACAGGCAGTCAAACAGGCGAAACCAGTATTGGCGGTTGTAAATTTCCAAGCGTTCGAAGCTGTTCATGCGGTCGTTTGGTTTGATAAATTTTCCGGCCAGCGCAGCGGCGGAGCCGCCGGCGGGTCCGCGCCTGCTCATGCGCATGTCGGACGTTAGCGGCGTCCGCACGGCGTCCAGCATGGCGCGCTGCAATTGGCGAAGTTCTTCGCTGGAATGTACCGTCTTTGGCGGCGCGCCGGGCGCCACAGGAACCCGGGCCGGCGGCTTTCCGGCGGATTTTTTTGGCATAAATTCATCGGATGTGGACGCTTCAGCGTTGCGCCGCATGACGCCCTCCCGACGCCGCCCGGCACAGAGCGCTGGCAAACCGATTTGCCTTCAGCGCTTCATGGTGTACTTCCTCAAACGAGGGAATACGGGCGTCCCATTCCAGCAGCGTTGAGGTTTCACCCGCCAGGGCCACGGCATGCGCGTACAATTTCCACACCGGGTCCAGCACCGGATGATCATGCGTATCAAGAATGTACTTCTTAAATTTGCTGTGCCCGGCAATGTGTATCTGGCCCACTCTTTCGGGATCAATGCCGTTGATGTAGTCATAGGCGTCAAAGCCATGATTGCGTGAAGACACATAGATGTTATTGACATCAAGCAAAATGCCGCAATCAGCGAGGTGGACCACTTCGGATAAAAATTCCCACTCGGTCATTTCTGACGCATGAAATTCCGCATAACTGCTGACGTTTTCCACAATGATCGGCGTTTCTAAAAAATCGCGAGCCTCGCGGATATGCCGCGCCGCCACCCGCGCGGCGGCGAACGTATATGGCATGGGCAGCAGGTCATGCGAATACGTGCCATCAACGCTGCCCCAGCAGAGATGATCCGACAGAAATGGCGTCTTCGTGCGCTTTACCAACGCCTGTCGGAAGAATGGGCAAAATG
>JAJZCU010000352.1 GCA_021828935.1 Planctomycetota bacterium
CGGCGAATTTGCCTTGCAGTCGCTGGAACCTGGTCGAATCACCGGTCGGCAGATTGAAGCCGGCCGCATGGCCTGCAGCCATTATTTGGCGCGTGAAGGCAAGGTGTACATTCGCATTTTCCCGCACAAAAGTTTTTCCGCCAAGCCGCTGGAAACCCGTATGGGAACCGGCAAGGGCGAACCGGAATACTGGGCGGCGGAAGTGAAGCCTGGCACGGTTTTGTTTGAAATTGCCGGGGTGGATGAAGCCGTGGCCCGCCGCGCTTTTAACCGCGTGGCGTACAAGATGCCGGTGCGTTGCCGGTTTGTGAAACGCCGCCACACGATGTAAAGCTGTCCGTAATGTGCAGGAACTTCAGGCGCTTTGAAACGCCCAACGCCGTAAATTGAGTAGACGATGAACAAGAAATCCTTGACAGAAATGAAGAACCTTGATGTCCCGAAGCTGCGGGAACGCGGCGAAGAGCTGCGGCGTGAACTGTATGACCTTCGCGTATCGGCCACGAGCGCCAGCGTGAAGGACTCGTCAAAGTTTCGGCAGACCCGGCGAAATATCGCGCGTGTTGAAACGCTGCTGAAGCAAAAAGGCGCCTCCGCGCAGGGCGCCGCCTGAATTTTGCCGGGCGCCTTTGGCGCGCGGAAGCATCTTTGTATGATTGAAAATCGACGAAAGTAGAGAAACCCTTGGCAGGAAACACCATGACAGAACACTCCGGCGCCCCGGCCGCCCCGCGTAAACGGCGTCCGCGTTTAATCGGAATGGTCACCAGTGATAATGTGACAAAAACCCGCAAGGTGGTCTTTGAATACCTGGCGCGGCATCCCAAGTACAACAAATACGTCAAGCGGCAAACGGTGCTGCATGTGCATGACGAAAAAAATGAATCGCATGTCGGCGATCATGTTGAAGTCATGCAGTGCCGACCCTTGAGCAAAACCAAGACGTATCGTCTGGTACGCATCGTCACCCGCGGCCCGCAGGTCGATCTTTCGGTGATCACCGGCGAGGCGTCCCGCATGTTTGAAAAGCAGAAGGCGGAGCACGCCGCACGCAATGCCGCGGCCACGGAACCGGCGGCGGCCGGAGCTTAATCCGGGAGCTGTTTAGCCTTGTATAGCCCGGACCGGCAGACGGTTCGACGCGGCCATGGCCCTGCAATGTCCAGATGGCCTTTTTTAATAGAACGGAACCCCAGCCATGATTCAACAACAAACCAGGGTCGATATCGCTGACAATACCGGCGCCAAACAGGCCATGTGTATCAAGGTGCTAGGCGGGTCGTCAGCCCGGGGCAAATTTACGCGGCGTACGGCGCGCGTGGGCGACGTGATCGTGGTGGCGGTGAAGAAGGCTTTGCCCAACGGCGAAGTAAAAAAAGGGGATGTGGCCAAGGCGGTGGTCGTGCGGACGGCCCAGCCCATTCAACGGGCGGATGGCAGCTACGTGCGGTTCGACCGCAACGCCGCGGTGATCGTGGATGGCGACGGCAATCCGCGCGGCACCCGTATTTTCGGCGCCGTGGCCCGCGAACTGCGCGAAAAGAATTTTATGAAGATTGTATCGTTGGCCAGTGAAGTGGTCTGATTAACTTTGGGTTTCACTGGTAAACGCCGGTAAAAAACTGCCGGTTAAGAATAGGTGCTCTGATGGCTGCTCGTATCCGCAAAAATGATCTGGTGTACATTCGGTCCGGCAATGATAAAGGCAAGACCGGCAAGGTGCTGGCCATTGACGCCGAGAAGCAAACGGTGCTGGTGGAAGGCATCAATATCATGTGGAAGCATCAGAAGCGCACGCAGGAGCGGCGGGGCGGTCGCGTCCAGCAGTTGGCGCCGATCCATATGAGCAAGGTGCAACCCGTGGATCCCGGCACGAACAAGGGAACGCGGGTGAAATTTGTAACCCGCGATGGCAAAAAGCTGCGGGTGGCGGCGAAAACCGGCGCGGAATTGGGTAATTCCAGCGACCGTTAAAAATGATCCGGTAGTCAAGGAACTATTGAAAAACCAGCTTGGCGAAGGCCCGGCAGAGGAATTAAAACCATGGCCAAAGACAAAAAAGATGACAAGAAAGAAAAGCCGGCAAAGGCGGCTAAGTCGCCCGACCAGATAGAAGCTGAGAAGGCCGCGAAAGCCGCAAAGAAAGCGGAACACGCCGCCGCCTCCAAGATCGGCGGCAAGGGCGCAGCGCAGCAGGGCGGCGGCGAAAAGCCGCGCTCCGGCAAACGCGAGGCCGACGAGCCACCCGCTCCGTTCCCCAGCGAATACACCCCGCGGCTGTTGCAGCAGTACCGCAAAGACGTGGCGCCGGCCCTGATGAAGGACTTCTCCATTGAAAATAAACACGCCGTGCCCACGGTCACGAAAGTGGTGCTGAGCATGGGCCTGGGCAAGGCCATCGCGGAACGGCCCCGGCTGGAGGCGGCCATTAAAGAATTGACCAGCATTGCCGGCCAGAAGGCCGTGGTGTGCCGGGCCAAGAAAAGCGTATCGAACTTCAAGCTGCGCGAAGGCATGGAAATCGGCGCCAAGGTCACGCTCCGTGGCCGGCGCATGTGGGAATTCCTGGATCGTCTGATCATCCTGGCAATTCCCCGCGTGAAGGATTTCCGTGGCCTGTCTCCCACCGGCTTTGACGGCCGGGGAAATTACAACATGGGCCTGACCGAACAAACCGTATTTCCTGAAGTCAATGCGGATGTGGTCACCTTCCACCAAGGCATGAACATCACGATTGTCACGGACGCCGGCGAAGATAAATCGGCCCACGCCCTGTTGAAACACCTGGGTATGCCGTTCCGCACGGCCGAAGCACAGGCGGCCATTAGGAAAGCCGGATGATTTATGGCATAATGGGCGGACTCGGAAATGGGCGGCGTATCCTGGGCAACCAGCGCCGCCGCGGCGGGGCGGATGCCCGAAGCCCAAACTCCAAAGCATCAACGTTAATGCCCTACTAAAAGGTTAAGACATGGCGACGACATCCTGGAAAAATCGGTTCAAGAAGCGCGAAGAGCTTGTGGCGAAATACGCCGAGCTTCGGCGCCAACTCAAGAAAGAGAAAAACTACACCGCGCTGGCCAAATTGCCGCGCGACTCCAGCGCCACGCGTCTGGCCCGACGGTGCGAAATCACCGGACGCCGCCGCGGGTATTACCGCAAGTTTAAGGTGTCGCGTATTATGCTGCGGCAATTGGCGGCCGACGGAAAAATTCCGGGCATGCGCAAGAGTTCATGGTAAATGCCCGCCGACATCGGCGCGGCCGGAGCGGCGTTGACCGCGCGGCGCCGTGCGGGCGGTGCGGAAGTTTACGGCAATCCACGGAACTGTTGGGCCGCAAACGAATAAACAGAACGCCATAAACGCGGTTCGCCAAATAGTATCGCTTTTTAGA
>JAJZCU010000353.1 GCA_021828935.1 Planctomycetota bacterium
GGCGGCTAATCAGGGCGTGAAAATTTCATACCACATAATGGTGCGCGGAGGCCCCCCTTTTTGACCACTGATCACCGATCACTGATCATTGTTGTCTCGCCCAGAGGCGCACGCGGAT
This sequence comes from Planctomycetota bacterium, assembly GCA_021828935.1. GTDB lineage: Bacteria > Planctomycetota > Phycisphaerae > WQYP01 > WQYP01 > JAJZCU01. The sequence continues at coordinate 119 of JAJZCU010000353.1, forward strand.
TCCTCCGCACCATTGTGGAAGTCTCGGTTTCCAATATTGAACAATTAACCTTCAGCGAATTCATCCACGCGCTGCCCAACCCCACCTGTTTTAATCTGTTGTCCGCCAAGCCGCTGGATGGCCAGATGTGCCTGGAAATTTCCCCGTTAATTATTTACCCCATTATCGATCGTCTCTTGGGCGGCGCCAGCGACGGCCTGTTTATTCCGCAGCGTCCACTGACGGCCATTGAATGGCGGCTGGTCAAGCGCCTCACCGACCGGGCCCTGGTGCATCTGGGCGAAGTTTGGCAAAATATCACGCCGGTGGCGTTTGAGCTCACGGAAACGGAGAGCAACCCGCAATTGGTGCAGATCGTTCCGCCCAATGAAGTGGTGGTGGTGATTGGTTTTGAAATAAAAATGGGCAACCGCGCCGGCACCATGAGTCTGTGCATTCCTTATAATGTTATTGAACCGGTGATGGGCAAGCTTAGCCAGCAGAATTGGAGCACCTACACCCGCCGCGCCGCCACGGATGACCATGTGAAGGCGATGCATCGCAACCTGGGCCACGCCCCGCTGCTGGTCAAGGCGCTGCTGGGGCACACGCAAATAAAAGTTGGCGACCTGGTTCACATGAGTCCCGGCGATGTGCTGCAAATGGACCTCCCCGCCAGCAGCGAAATGTCCGTACAAATTGAAGGCAAAAACAAATTCGCCGCCCTGGTGGGCCAGTTCCGCGGCAAGCGCGCGGTGCGGATCACCCATGAGTTGTGCGCCGCGGACACTAATTAAGCCCCGCCGCCGACCGGGGAATGCGTGGCCCTATGTTGCGGCTTTGTACGTGCGCTCCAGCCAACCGGTGTCCACGCGGCTTTCCACGAATTGTTCGTTGGCCATGATTTGACGCAGCAACGGAATGGTGGTCTTCACCGGGCCGGCGCGAAATTCATCCAGCGCGCGGCGCATAGTGGCAATGGCCGCGGGACGGTCGGGGCCGTAGGTTATCAACTTGCCAATCATGCTGTCGTAATTGGGGGGGATGCGGTAGCCCTGGCAGGCGTGCGTGTCCATGCGCACGCCGGGCCCGCCGGGCGCCGAAAATTCTTCCAGCACGCCCGGCGAAGGAGCGAAATTTCGGGCCGGATCTTCGGCGTTGATGCGGCATTCAATGGCCCAGCCGCGCTGTACAATATCTTCCTGTTTCAGACCCAGCGGATCACCAGAGGCCACGCGCAGTTGGGCTTTGATTAAATCCACGCCCGTGACCAGTTCAGTAATCGGGTGCTCCACCTGAATGCGGGTGTTGACTTCCAAAAAGTAAAACTGATTTTCTTTGTTAAGAATAAACTCAACGGTTCCCGCGGAATAATAATTGGCCGCCCTGGCCAGGCGCACCGCCGCATCGCACAGGCTTTGCCGGGTGGCGGCGTCGAGCACCGGACAGGGCGATTCTTCAATAAGTTTTTGATGGCGCCGCTGAATGCTGCAATCCCGTTCGCACAGGTGCAGCACATTGCCGTGCTTGTCGCCGATGATTTGCACCTCCACATGCCGCGGCTCTTCATGGTATTTTTCAATGAACACGGTGCCGTCCTTAAAGGCGGCCTCGGCTTCCGATTGCGCCGCCTTCAATGACCCTTTCAGTGAAATATCATTGTGGGCCACGCGCATGCCCCGCCCGCCGCCGCCCGCGGAAGCCTTGATGATCACGGGATAGCCAATGCGCCGGGCGATTTCCACCGCCTCTTTTTCGCCGGTCACCGGGCCGTTGCTGCCGGGGGTCAGCGGCACATTGCATTGCCGGGCAATGGCCTTGCTGGCCAGCTTTGATCCCAGCGACTTCATCGATTCCACGGAAGGACCGATGAATTCAATGCGGCAACTGCGGCAGACTTCGGCAAAGTGGGCATTTTCGGACAAAAACCCAAAACCCGGATGAATCGCCTGCACGTCGGCGACTTCCGCGGCGGAGATGATGCGCGGGATATTTAAGTAACTTTCGGCGGCGGGGCCCGGACCAATGCAAATGGCCGCATCGGCCAGCTTTAAGTACGCCGCGTTGCGGTCCGCTTCCGAATAGACCACCACGCTTTGCACGCCTAATTCCTTGCAAGCGCGGATAATCCGCAGGGCAATTTCCCCGCGGTTGGCGATGAGAATTCTTGAGAACATAGACCCTCGTTTAGAACATTCCTGGCGGGGCGCCGCCCTGTGCGCCTGGCCGCGCGTTTTACGGCCTCAATAGAAACAGCGGCTGGTTAAATTCCACCGCCTGGCCGCTTTGCACCAGGATTTTTGCCACCTGCCCGGAGACTTCCGCCCGGATTTCATTGAATACTTTCATCGCCTCAATGATGCACACCACGGTGTCATCAGTGACTTGCGTGCCAATGGTCACGTAGGGGTCTGATTCGGGATTGGCCGCCGCGTAAAATGTGCCGACCATGGGAGATCGTACGGTGACAAACTTCTCCGATTCCGCCGCGGCCGGTGCGCCACTTGTGGGAGCGCCGGCGACGGGCACGGGGGCGGGGGCGTAATTTGGCATCACTGGCGACGGCGCCGCGCCGGCGGGCCCATTGGGGTCCGACCGTTTGAGTTTAATGCGGCTGTCGCGCTCGACTAATTCGATCTCCACCAACTGATTTTCAGCCATGAGTTCAACCAACTCGCGAATGCGTTGCGTCTCAGTGAAGGCCTCGCGGACGCCCTTTGCGCCGGCCTTACCGCCGCTGCTTTCTTCGCGCGCCGCAAAGCTTCGCTCCTTTTCTTTCTCTTTTTCCTTCGCCATGATCACCTTTCGTATCTGGAAATCGTCGAAAACCCCGAAAATCGCCGAAATCTGTGTTAAAAAAACAAAAAAAACGACCGCCGGAAAATTCACTACAAATGCGCTGAATCCAGCGTCTTGGGCAGATGGCTTAACACCCGGCATCCATGTTCCGTCACCAGCACGTCATCTTCAATGCGCACGCCGCCGATGCCCGGAAGATAGATGCCCGGCTCAACGGTCACCACCATGCCCGGCTGAAGCACAACTTTGCTCTGGCGCGACATGGCAATGGCCTCGTGAACGTCGCGGCCAAAGCCATGGCCCAGACTGTGCCCAAAATTTTTGCCATACCCCGCTTTTTTAATAATGTCCCGGGCCACGCGGTCCACCCGCAACGCCTTTTCGCCCGGCTTTATGGCGTCAATGGCGGCCAGTTGCGCTTCCAGCACAATGCCGTAGATCTCGCGAATCTTTTCCGGCACGGCGCCCACGAATATCATGCGCGTGAAATCGTG
>JAJZCU010000354.1 GCA_021828935.1 Planctomycetota bacterium
ACCATTAACACATGGGACTGCATGGGTATCAACATCAACAGCGCGATCACACCCGCGCCGGCGACAAAAGGAATTGCAAGAAAGTGGCCCCGGATTTCCATCACGGGGCTGTGCTCACACGCACGCCGCGACCGTATATCTGTGTAATCTGTGGATGGTCGTCGCCCGCTGTGTCGCCGCGCCGCGGTGAAATGATGGAGCGTTCTCGCACCTTCATCTGCCGTCGCGATTCCGCGCAAATTCAACCGTCCCGCGGGACTTTCGTTGTTAATCCGCGGCCGGTTTCCCGGCATTGCGCTGCGACTTCATGCCGGGCTCTTCTCATGCGCCCATTCGGGCTATCAAAAAATGTGCGGCGCCTGCGGCCGCGCTGAAACGCCTGCCCAGTGGTGCCGCCGACGCCGGTGGCGGGTGTGATCGCGCTGTTGATGTTGACGCCCATGCAGTCCCATGTGTTAATGGTCTTGGAACCGTTAGCGTCCGTGGACGATACCACATCACGGGGGGACGGCAAAACAAAATGTTCACGCCGCGGGTCTTGGCGTCGCGACGCGGCGGCCCGTGACGAACGACTCGGGCGCACCTATTCATGGTGGGGCTTGGTTCCACATTCATGTGCCGTCGTCCGCCGTAACACGGCCGTGCCGCATTGAGGACGGGCGCGGGGTTCCCATCGCGCGCAATGCTCTGATGCATCACAGCGGTCGCATCTTCGGCGACCCGCCCCTGGCGCGCGCCACCCGGTGGCGGTGGGGCCGCGGTTACCTAACGTTCCTGGATCCCAGCGGTCGCCCATGCATGGTGTGGGAGAGCGCCGCGGGGGACGCAGAGGCGTTGCGCGGGATTGTTGCGGCCAGGCGGCCAAACGTTGCCGGCGGGCGGTGGCGCGCCGGGGCGTTACGCGTCCAGGGCCAGACTGCGGCGGCGCCGGGGCCGGCGGTGCGCAAATGTGCCGTCGCGCGCGGACCGATATGCCACGCACCATGCCTGCCGACACGGGCCTCTGAAAGGGGAGATGTTCTGAAGGCGGCTGGCGTCCGGCAATTGTTTAGTTTAGGGTTCGCCAGTTGTTATTCACACAGGAGCGTCAACCATGGCCAAAACATCCACCGGTTCCACGCCGGCGCCCATTCCGTTTGAACAGCGCGTTCGCGTCGAGGCGGCAGCCAAGATCCCGCCGGCACTTGATGCGCTGGTGCTGGGAGTATACGAAGACGGCGACCGCGTGGCACAGGGCGCGGCGGACCTGCCGGAAGAATTGCGCTTGCTTGTTGAAGAAATAATAAAACTGCCCGACTTCAAGGGGAAACCGGGCGCTGTGCATAACGTCCCCGGTCGCGGAACGATCAAGCGCGTTGTGTTGGCCGGCTTGGGCAAACGTGACCAGGCCGATGCGGACGTGTTTCGCTGGGCCGGGGCGGCGGTGGCGCGGCTGGTGCGCGGGCTGGAAATACACCGTTGTGGTCTGGTGCTGCCGGGTAACTTGGCGCCGGGAACCTCGGCGCCTGTGGCCGCGCGGGGCTTGGCGGAAGGCATTTTGCTGGGGGCGCATGCTTATGAACAAATGAAGCCCGCCGTCAAAAAGCCGGGCGCTGCGGAAAAGAAACCGGCCACGGGGCCGGTGCTGTTTACGATCATTATTTCCGAACCGCAGGCCCTGCGCGACAGCATGGAACCGGTGCGGGCCGGCGCCATTGTCGGCGAAGCCACCAACTATGCCCGGACGCTGGCCAGCACGCCCGGCAACGTCATGCATCCGGGGGCGGTGGTGGCGGAAGCCCGACGTATGGCCCGGGAATTTAATCTCAAATGCACGGTAATCGACGCCGCGGAGGCCAAAAAACTGGGGATGAACGGGTTGCTGGCCGTTGGCGAGGCCAGTGCGTATCCGCCCGCATTGGTGATTCTGGAACATACCGGCGGGCGGGGCGCAAAGACGCTGGCCGTGGTGGGAAAAACCGTGACCTTTGACACCGGCGGAATTTCTATTAAGCCCGCGGCGGACATGGACGCCATGAAGTACGACAAATGCGGCGGGATGGCCGTGCTTGGTCTCATGCGGGCCGTGTCTCAACTGCGCCTGCCCAACCGCGTGCTGGGGGTTCTGCCCATCGCGGAAAATGCCGTGGGCGGCAAGGCCTACCGTCCCGGCGGTAGTGTAACAATGGCCAATGGCAAGACCGTGGAAATTACCAATACCGACGCGGAGGGCCGGCTGATTCTTGCCGATGCCCTGAGTTATGTGTGCCAAACGTACCAGCCGCGTGCCGTGGTGGACATGGCCACGCTCACCGGCGGGGTGATTGTGGCCTTGGGCGGCGTGTACGGCGGGTTGTTTAGCAACAACGATGAACTGGCCCAGGCCCTGGAAAAGGCCGGCCAAGCCAGCGGCGACTGGCTCTGGCGGCTGCCGCTGCACCCGCGGTATGAACCGCTTATGGAAGGGTATCACGCCAATTTGCAAAACAGCGGCATCCGGGAGGCGCATCCGGTGCAGGGCGGCATATTTTTACAACATTTTGTGCCCGCGGACATGCCCTGGGCGCACCTGGATATTGCCGGCGTGGCCACCACCAAAAAAGAGGACCGCTACATCAGCAAAGGCGCCAGCGGCTTCGGCGTGCGCCTGCTGGTGCGGCTGTTGGAAGATTACGGTGAACGTTGAAACCGGGACGAGGGGGGCGAACTGTCTTACGCCCGGCCGGCGGCCAGCAGGGCGCGTTGCGACGCCCGTGCGGCGCGCCACGCCGGGCCGGCGGATGCGACGACGGCCAACGCGGCTGTGGCGGCGAATGCCCAGCCGATTCCACTATAGGAAATCAGATATTTTGATGGAATTCGCAAGAAAGTGCGGTCGATTTGCGTGGCCATGTAGGCCAGTTGCAGGCCCACCGCGGTTCCCAGGCCCCAGGCCACCAGACACAACATGCTGATTTCAGCCAATACCAGCCGCATTATCTGCCAACGACCGGCGCCGATGGACCGCAGCAGGCCCAATTCAAACCGGCGCGTGTGAATTGCCGCGATGACTAAATTGGCCACGCCCACGCACGCAATTGCCATCACTCCGATCGCAATGATTGTCAGGGCCCGCACGATGCGCGTGATGAGGCGCTGCAGAAACCGTTTCATTCTTTTGCTGGACGCCCCCTGAATGCCCAGATCGCCTTTGAGCATTGAGGTAAACATGCCGCCTTTCATGCTGCGTAACGCCGCCTGTTTCACCGCTTTTAATGTGGCGGTTTGCGGGGCGCCCGGCCGTGTGGTCATCAGCAGCATGTTGGCGCCGGCCAGTTGGAAATAGCGGCGGCCGTCACCCAAGGTGCCCATGACGCTGCTGGCGGCGGTGTTGTGAAAAATTCCCCGCAAACAACTTATCGCCATG
>JAJZCU010000355.1 GCA_021828935.1 Planctomycetota bacterium
GGCTTCTCTTTCGCCTGTGCGCCGCCCTGCTGCCGGGAAAAAAAATGTGTCATCGGGCCTCACAGGCAGTATAACGCCATATCCCCCGCCGAAAGCGCTGCGGGTTGGACGCGGTATAATGCGGCCGGGCTCCGCGCCGGCCTGAAGCCGCGGAGTCTCCTGCTATTCTTGTTGATCTTTGGTAGCGGCGCCTATGGATGCCCTGATTTTCATCTTGGCCATGGTCGTTCTGGTCGGCGTTATTTTGGGCTATTTCAGCGCATTTTCGTCGGCCAGCACGGCCAAAAGGGTGGGTGTTCTAACAGAGTATGTAAAGCGCCTGGAGGCCCAGCTGGTGGCGTTGCAAACCCAGCGCTCCAAAGGGGAGGCCACGGAAAAACCTGCCGACGCCATGAGTAATCCGGGCGCGCCCGGGGCCGTGGCGCCGCCGCCGAATGCCGGGCATGTGCCGCCGGTAGTCGCCGCGGCGCCGCCCGGGCAACCACTCGGAAAAACGCATGGGGCGCCGCAACCGGCAGGCGAGTCTCTGACGTCACTGGCCGGGGCCGCTTGGCTTGAGGTCACGGCGCCGTCGCCGCCCGCCCCACCCGCAACGCCGAGTGGGCCCGCCGCGCCTGACGCGGCGCGGCAACCGGCCAGGAACCGGACGCCACCGCCGCCCCGCCCGGCCTTCGCGGGGCTGGAACGCAATTTGGCCACGCGGGCGGCGATTTGGGTGGGCGCCATTGCCATTGCGCTGGGGTGCGTATTTCTTGTGAAATACTCGTTTGACAATGGCATTCTCAGCCCGCCGGTGCGCGTGGGTTTGGGGGCGGCGCTGGGCGTGGCGCTGGTGGTTGCCGGTTGGGTTCTGGCCCATCCCGATGAGCTGCTGGGGCCGGGGCTGGCGGCGGCGGGCATTGCCGCGGTGTATGCCTGCCTGTTGGCGGCCGCTGATTTATACCATTTAATTCCCAATGGCGTGGCGTTTTTACTGCTGGCCTTGTGGACCGCGTTGGCGGTGGGCCTTTCCGTGCAATTGGGCCCATTAATTGCTCTGGTGGGTTTGGTGGGCGGGTTCGCCACGCCGGGCCTGTTGCATGCCCGGCAGCCGCATCCCGGGCCTTTGTTTACGTATTTATTTTTGTTGCAGGGCGGTTTGTTGGTCATCACCCGCCGCCGCAACTGGCCGGGGGTGGCCGTGCTGGCGGCATTGGCGGCCAATGCCTGGGTGTTGCTGTGGCTGGCGTTTGAGCCGGTTGCCGCTGGCAATTACGCGATTCTGGGCGCCTTTGAACTGCTAACAACATTTTGCGTGCTGGCGGCCGGCGCCGCGCCGGCGGCGTGGCCCGCGAACGCAGCCGCGCCGGGTAAACGCATCAACCCATGGCAGGCCCTGGCATGGGTGGCCATGCTCATGGCGTTAATAGCCAATGCCTGGCTGTTGCGCGCGGCGGATTTTTCAACGCTGCAATGGGGCTTCTTTTTCATCCTTTCCGCGGGGTCGCTGCTGGTGGCCCGGCTGCGGCCGGCGCTGCAACAGTTGGCGTGGGTGGCGGCAACTGCGGCATTTCTTTTTCTGGGCGAATGGGCCTTTGCTGGAACCGGGCCGATCGTGGCCGCACACTTTTACTTCTGGGTGGGTTGCTTCGCGGCACTGTTTGCGCTGGGCGGCTACGCCTGTCTCTGGGGGGCAAAACAACCCGCGGCATTTGCGGCGATTTCTTTGTGCGCATCGGCGGCAGGCGTGGGTTTGGTATTAACCTATGGCAGGTTTCAGCACCGTGGCGCCTGGGGAATTGTGTGTGTGGCCCTGGCGGGGCTCTATGCGTGCGGGGCCGTGCCGGTGTATCGCCGGCGGGCTTTATCCACGGGTGGCCCCGCGGGCCGCGGCGACTGGGCGCCAGCCACGCTCAATGCGTTGGCGTGGGGCGTGGCGGGGTTTGCGTCGCTGGCGCTGGGTTTATTTTTCCGTGACGCCGTGCTGACGTTGGCCCTGGCCGTTGAATTGCCAATTGTGGCGTTGCTTATTAGCGTATTGGATATTTCCGCGCTGCCGGAAATTCTTGTGGCCATTGGCGTTACCGTATGCGTGCGGCTGTGCGCCAACCCCTTCATTTTTTATTATTCCATGGCCTCCTCGTTTTTCTTCAACTGGGTTACGTTGTGCTACGCTGGCGCCGCCGCTTTGCTGGCGGCTTCCGCTACCATTGCGGGCCACGCGCGGCGCCCCAAGGCCCGGGCCGCATTGGAGGCCATGGCGGCCTTGGTGGCTGCGGTGGGTTTAAATTTGTTGATCCGCCACTGGTTTCATCCCGCCGGCTGGACGTTTGTCCCGGCCGGTTTAACGGAAGTTGCGGCTTATGTGGACGGGGCGCTGCTCATGGCGATTATCTTCCAGCGGCTGGGCGCCGCGCGGCCGGCGTTTGATACCGCGGCACGGATGCTAACGCTGCTGGCGGTTTTCGTTGGCGGGGCGTTTCTGGCACATTTTGTGAGTCCAATGGTTACCAACACGGTGGTCAGGACGACCTGGGGGCTGGGGCAACTGCTCCCGGCATATATGATACCCGCGGCGCTGATGCTGGCGCTGGCCGCGGTGTATCGCCGGGCGCAAAGGCCGGCACTGGCCCGGCTGCTGGTGGTCGCAGTTTTGGTTTTTATTCTGCTGTTTAGCAGTCTGGTGGTGCGGGCGGCATTTCATCCCGTGCGATTTAACAGCGGCCCGGCCACCACCGCGGAACTGTATACGTATTCGCTGGTTTGGGGCCTCATTGGCTTGGCGCTGCTGGCCCTGGGAATTGCAATCAAAAGCCCCGTGCTGCGCAGCGCTTCGCTGGTGGTGATGCTGTTGACCATTTTGAAGGTGTTCTTTGTGGATACGTCGCACCTGCATAATTTATTACGGGTGCTTTCACTGGTGGGCCTGGGGTTAAGCCTGATGCTGCTGGGATTTCTTTATCAACGGTTTGTATTCCGGCGGCCCACGGCGCCGCGCGCCGCGGAACCGCCAATAAAATGACGCCCCCAGAAGCCGCGGGTGGCTTAAAGGGCGCCCACGACGAACGGGATGCCACCGGGACATCCATAAGATGGGGGGTGGGCTTCCAGCCCGGCGCAATGCCGTGTTGATATCATGATAGATCTAATCAATGGAATAGAATATCGGCACGCCATTTGGCGGCCGAGATGGCCGCGCCTCAGTCGCCCCCCTGGGGCTTGGGAAAGGGGCGCACGCCACCCCGTGTTGAAACACGGGGCTAATATCGCGCGGCCCCATTCGGGGCGAACGAGAATGCATTGGCCAGCATGGCCGCCGCCGTTCATATGGCGGCCAGGATGGCCACCCCCCGTTTAACCCGAGCGCCTCAAAAATCCCCGCACCCTGATGC
>JAJZCU010000356.1 GCA_021828935.1 Planctomycetota bacterium
TTCTTCTTCGTTGTAGCCAGTGTCAGCGTCAATTTTTGAATTGTGGCTAAATACATTTGCATCCTTACGCGTTGGATGAGCAATTTTTGGCGGAGGGGCGGAAGGTGGCTTGACCCCCCCCGCCGCTACGCGTTAATTTTCTATTGTTTTATGGTTGGGCGGCTCGACGTGCCAGGTGGCCGTGCCCGCCGCCTCTTGAGGATTCACATGGGTTGTGTTGTCGCCATCGTGGGCGCCACGGGCGCGGTCGGCGTCGAATTTTCCCGCTGCATGGAAGAACGGAATTTTCCCGTTTCCGAAGTGCGTTTGCTGGCGTCGGCCCGTTCCGTTGGTAAAAAAATGCCTTTCCGAGGAGAAGAACTCGCGGTAAAGGAACTTACTGAAAACAGTTTTCGCGGCGTAAACGTCGCCCTGTTTTCCGCCGGCAGTGGCGTGAGTAAAAGCTTCGCCCACCATGCGGTGAAAGCCGGCGCGGTGGTCGTGGACAACAGTTCCGCGTTTCGCATGGACCCCGCCGTGCCCTTGGTGGTGCCGGAGGTAAATCCCGAAGCCATCCGCGAACATAAGGGCATTATTGCCAACCCCAATTGTTCCACCATTATTGCATTGGTGCCGCTATGGCCCATTCATCAGGTCAACCCAATTACCCGCCTGATCGCCGCCACCTATCAAGCCGCCAGCGGCGCCGGCGCGGCGGCCATGGAGGAATTGCGCGAAAGCACCCGGGCCCATTTGGAAGATCGACCGTTTGAACAAAAGGTGCTTCCCCACCCGTATGCATTTAATGTATTTAGCCACAATTCAAAAATTGACGCTGACACTGGCTACAACGAAGAAGAAATGAAGATGCTGCGCGAAACCCAGAAAATTTTTCATGACCCCGCGATTCGCGTTTCGGCCACCTGTGTCAGGGTGCCGGTGCTGCGGGCCCATTGCGAAGCGCTAACGTTTGAATGCAGCCGCCCCATCGGCGCCGATGAAGTGCGCACGCTGCTGCGGCATGCGCCGGGCGTGAAACTGGTGGATGACGCGGAGAAAAATTACTTTCCCATGCCGCGCGACGCCAGCGGCCAGGGCGACGTTCTGGTCGGCCGCATTCGGCAGGACATCAGCGACCCCAGTGGAAAATCGATTGCCATGTTTGTCGCGGGCGACCAATTGCTAAAAGGGGCGGCCTTAAACGCGGTGCAAATCGCCGAATTTCTTGTGCGATAATCGTATGGCATTGGCGCGGTATAAACTGGTGATTGCCTATGACGGCACGGCGTATTCGGGCTGGCAGCGGCAGCCGGACCCGGTGCCTACCGTGCAGCGTGTGGTGGAACGGGCGTTCGGACAAATTGTAAATCATCCCGTGATTGTTCACGGCTCATCGCGCACGGACGCCGGTGTGCATGCCTTAGGACAGGTGGCCCACGCCGACGCGGACACGCACATAGAACCCGAACGCCTGCGTCGGGCGATCAACAGCCGGTTGCCGGGGGACGTGGATATTCGGGCGGTGGAAATTCTGCCAAATTTTGACGCTTCGCGTGCGGTTAAAAAGCGCTATCGGTATGTTATTTGGCGTAGCCGGCAGCGGCCGCTTTTTTACCGCAATTATGTGTACGAATGCCGCTTTCACACTGAAATTTCCGCGATGCAGGCGGCCTGCGAGCATTTTGTTGGCACGCACGACTTCATTGCTTTTCGCGGCCGCCTGGATGAGCGGCAGACCACCGTGCGGACCATTTTCCACTGCGACATTCACCGCCGCGGCCCGTTTATTATTTTTTCAGTGGAAGGCAGCGGATTTCTGTACCACATGGTGCGCAATATGGTGGGCACGGTGCTGGCTGTCGGGCGCGGGCATATGCCGCCGGAAAATATTCCGACGATCATTGAAAAGCGCGATCGCGCCCTGGCCGGACAATGCATGCCGGCATCGGGGCTGTGCTTGCAGTGGATACGGTTTGAGGCCCCGGACCCGGCGAAAACCGCGGGTCCACTGCCTGATTGAAATAGTTAAATACAAATATACTAGATGAGGACTTTTCACAGATTCCACAGATTGTGCGCCGTGCAAAGAGGTTTTTAGCACCGTGGCTTTAGCCCGGCGCCCTGTTCCACATTTATGTGTCGTCGTCGTGCGTCGCCGCACCACGCGGACGCCGCCGCCGCCGAAATTCAGCCGTCCCGCGGGGACTTTTGTTGTTAATGCGCGGCCGGTCTCCCGGCATTGCGTTGCGACTTCATGCCGGGCTATTTTCATGCGCCCATTCGGGCTGCGGCGTCGGCCGGCGATTCATATTCTTATCAGTTAACTCGGCCAGCCATCTCGGCGCCCACCCCCGGCAAGCCGGGGGCTATATGTTTGCGCCGCCATGCTTGGCGGTTCGCCGTTTGACGATCATTCCGTGGTGCCCCGTCGTATCCGCGTTTATCCGCGTCATCCGCGGTTCCCGTCTTCGCCCTCGAATCGGCGTGAATTCGGCGGCCAACAGCACGCGCGGGCGGCGCATTCATGCCCGGCGGGAACATCCATTTTTATTGGCGGCAGTTCCAGGGCGCCGCTATACTCCGTTTAATAATCGCCGGAGGCCCACACTGGCAAAGACGCACGCGGATTGCGCCGCCCGCCGGGCGCGGAAAGGCCAGGCACGCCGCGCTGCCGGAAAACCCCGGTCGGCGGGACGCGCGTGGCCCCCCACGATCGCTGTGCCGCGCAACCGTGCCGCGTTGAGGACGGGCGCGAAAGCCCGATCGCGCGCCATGTCCTGCTGCATCACAGCGGCCGCATCTTTGGAGGCAAGCTTTGCACGCGGTGCATGTGATTACGCGGTTAATTGTGGGCGGGGCCCAGGAGAATACATTATTAACATGCGAAGGTCTGGTGCGCCGCGGCTGGAAGGTTACGCTGCTTACGGGACCAACTACCGGGCCGGAGGGGTCGCTTCTGCCGCGCGCACAGGCCGGTGGATACCAGACCATTGTCATCCCAAATTTAGTACGCGACCCCGCCCCCCGCCGGGATTGGCGTGCCCGAACTGAATTGTGGGAGGCGTTCCACGCTTTGTCGCCGGACGTTATTCACACCCACTCCAGCAAAGCCGGCGTGCTTGGCCGCGAAGCGGCTTGGGTGCTTAAAGGGCCCCTGGTCATCCACACCATTCATGGGCTGCCCTTTCATCCGTATCAGAGGCTCTTTGTCCGAATGATGTGGAAGAATTTTGAACGTCGCGCCGCCCGGCACTGTGATGCGATATTCTCCGTGGCCGATGCCATGACGCGCCAGGCCCTGGCTGCGGGCGTTGGGCGGCCCGAACAATTCACCACGGTTTACAGCGGCATGGAAATTGAACCGTTTCTGCACCCCCCCCGCCGGCGC
>JAJZCU010000357.1 GCA_021828935.1 Planctomycetota bacterium
ACTGGGGCTATCAAGGCGCCCCCCAGCGAGAAAAATCCGGAAATCATCGCCCGCCCCGAGGAAGTGCAGCAGCATGATACGGGCCATTCCGGGCACGGCATTCATGGGCCCGGACTCATGGGCGGAGCGTCTGAACATTCCAGCAAGCGGTCCGGCCTGACGAAAGAACCCGGGGGCCAACCCCCCCGTGACGAAACCTTGCAACACCCCCTGTGTGTGATGAACATCTTGCGGAAGCATTTTAGCCGCTACACGCCCGAAAATGCCGCCAAAATCTGCGGCTGCACGCCGGAACAAATTATTAAAGTGGCCGAAACGTTGTGCGAAAATTCCGGCCGCGTCAAAACCAGCGCGATCTGCTATGCCGTGGGCTGGACCCAACACACCACCGGCGTGCAGATCATCCGCGCGGCGGGCATCTTGCAATTGTTATTGGGAAATATGGGGCGCCCCGGCGGCGGCATCATGGCCCTGCGCGGCCATTCCAGCATCCAGGGCTCCACCGATATTCCCACGCTTTACGACATGCTGCCGGGCTACCTCACCCAGCCGGCCGCGGATGACAAGCACGAAAAACTTGATACGTATGTCGAAACTGAATTTCTGCCGACGGGCTATTGGGCGAATTACAAAAAGTTTGTCGTAAGCCTGATGAAGGCGTGGTACGGCGCGGAGGCCACGCGCCACAATGATTACCGCTTCCGCTGGATACCGCGCATTGATGGGGATTATTCACAAATTCCATTCTTTGTTCGCATGACGGAAGGCAAGGTAAAAGGCTATTTTGTCTTTGGGCAAAATCCGGCCGCCGGTGGCCCCAATGCGAAGCTGCACCGCGCCGGCCTGCGGAAGCTGGAATGGCTGGTATGCATGGACTGGTTTGACACGGAGACGTCCAGCTTCTGGAAAAACGACCCCGACGCGCCCAACCCGCGCGACATTCCCACCGAGGTGTTCCTGTTTCCCGCCGCCCCGGCGCCCTGCAAGGAAGGCACGCTGACCAATACGCAGCGGCTGATTCAGTGGCACGACAAAGCGCTGGACCCAGAAGGCGACGCCCGCAGCGATTTATGGTTTCTTTACAACTTAGGCAAACGCCTTAAGCGCATGTACGCCACGAGCGACAAGCCGCAGGATCAGGCGATTAAACATTTAACGTGGAACTACGATTATGACAAAAGGCCCCGCCTGCCTGACGGCAGCTACACCCGCATTGTCGGCGAGCCGGACGCCAGTAAAATTCTGCAGGAAGTGAACGGCTATCACGTTGACAAAAAAGATGAAAAAAACGGCAAGCCCAAATTGTTAAGCGGCTTTAGCGACCTAAAAGATGATGGTTCCACCGCCTGCGGCTGCTGGATTTATTCCGGTATATTCCCGGAATACGACCACAACCGCGCCCGCGACCGCATCTTAACAGACAACCCCGTGCAGCCAGATTGGGCCTACGCCTGGCCCCACAATCGGCGAATCATGTACAACCGCGCCTCGGCCGATCCGCAGGGCAATCCGTGGTCAGAGGAAAAGAAATATTTGTGGTGGGACCGCGAAAAAAAGAAATGGGTGGGCCTGGACACGCCGGATTTTGAACCGGAAAAGCCGCCGGATTACCAGCCCGGCCCGCACGACAAGGCCATGGACGCCATCTCCGGCAGCTCGCCGTTTATTATGAAACCTGATGGCCGGGCGTGGCTGTTTTCGCCCGGCGGCGCCAAAGACGGCCCGCTGCCCACGCACTACGAGCCGGTGGAATCGCCCCTGTCCAATTTGCTTTATCCCAAGCAGGAAGACAACCCAACCACGCGTTACTTTGAAGGCCCGCTGAACCCCATTGCCCACACCCCCACCGATGATTATCCCGTGGTGGCCTGTACGTTCCGCCTGACGGAGCATTATTTAAGCGGGCCCATGAGCCGGTTTAACAGTTGGCTCAATGAGTTGCAGCCGGCCATGTTTGTCGAACTTTCGCCGGAACTGGCCATTGAAAAAGGCATTGTGCATGGCGAATGGATGACTGTCATTTCGCCACGCGGCAAGATAGAAGCCATGGCCATGGTCACGCGGCGCCTGAAGCCCTTCGCATTGGAAGGCAAGGTGGTGCATCAAATCGGCCTGCCCTTCCATTGGGGCTATGCCGGTGAAACCACCGGCGCCATTACCAATGATCTAACGTCAGCCGCGGTAGGCCCCAATGTCACCATGCACGAGGGCAAGGTATTTGCCTGTCAGGTGCGGGCCGGGCGCATCGCCGACGAACCGCAGGCTAATAAACAATCGAAAATAGTTGGCAATACTTCGGCGGCCACCGTGCAGCCGGCCCCGTGGCCCACGCGCCAGCCAACGCCCAATACCCCGCCATCCGCCCAACCGGAAGGACATTTAACATGACGCTGCAACTTCCCATCCTTAACGCGGCGATTGGCGCATTAAACAATGCCTTCCCGCCGCAGCGCACCAAAGTGCCCAGCCCCGGTGAATCCGGCGGCGGCGACGGGCAGATCATGGGCTTCTTCACGGATACTTCCATCTGTATTGGCTGCAAGGCCTGTGAAGTTGCCTGCAAGCAGTGGAATCAACTGCCCGCGGATGGCTTTAATTTCACCGGCCACAGCTATGACAACACCACGCACTTGGGTTCCACCACCTGGCGGCATGTGGCGTTTAAGGAACAAATTGGCGAAGAATCCAGCCGTTGGTTAATGGCCAGCGATGTGTGCAAACATTGCGAAGCGGCGCCGTGCGAGCAATCATGTCCCACCGGGGCCTTGATTTACAATGAATTTGGGGACGTGTACGTGCAGACGGACATTTGCAACGGCTGCGGATATTGCGTGGCCGCATGCCCCTTTGGCGTGCTGGGCCGCAATGAGCAAGATGGTCATGCCCACAAGTGTACATTGTGTTATGACCGGCAGGCGGATGGTATGGAACCGGCCTGCGCCAAGGCGTGCCCTACTGAATCAATTCAATTCGGCCCGGTGGATGAACTGCGCCAGCGCGCCCAGCGCCGCGTGGGTGAACTGCACCAACAGGGGCGAAACGACGCCTATCTGTACGGCGCTGAGCCGTTGGGAGATTATGGCAGGCTTAACGCATTTTTTCTGCTGGAAGACCATCCCAACGAATACAATTTGCCCGAACAGCCGCGTCAGCCGCTGCACCAGCAGAAACGCCGATATGCGGCAAGTCTGCTCACGGGCGCCGGCCTGGCCGCAATTTGTGCCTTGATATTTAAATCGCATTAATACGGAGCGCCCCATGCCCGACCCCACCGATGTTTCCCGCCAATCAGCATTGGTGCAGGCCTCTGCCGCGCGGCTGCCCATACGCTCCGCACAGGAAGAATCATCGGGCGGTCCCAAATAT
>JAJZCU010000358.1 GCA_021828935.1 Planctomycetota bacterium
TGCCGACCACGGCTTTCCGGCGTCCCTGCCGCCGCGGCCGGACTCGTCGCCCCCCGCGTCAAGGTCGGAAATCAGTGGAAGAAACGCGTGATCGTTTCGGTTTCGGCCACGCGTCTGGGCGCTGATCGACGACGGCCCGGCGCTCACGCTTTCGGCTCTGATCGACGACGGCCGGCGCTTACGGAAAAACCGTATCGCCGGACGGCGAATTTTGCCGATATGCGCGCTTTGTTTAACGGGAGTTGCTATGACAATCCGGCAGAGCATATTGGTGGGCGCTGCGGCGTTGGCCGTTTTGACGGGCACAGGGGGATTTCGCGCCTGCGCATACGCGCATGTCGCGCCACGGCGAGCAATGTCGAAGGCGCCGCACGGGCCCGTGGCGAAGGCGTCGCACAATCCGCTGCTGCCGGTACAATTTCCCGCAGAAGATTTTTGGCCGCAATTGTGGGTGATGCAGCGCCTGCCGGCGTACGTTCCCAAGCCGTTTGAGCTACTTTACACACACGCCGATTGGCACGCCTATCAGCGCGTCTACGGCGGCACGGTCAAAAACATGTACCGTTTGGGACCGCAGGGGCGCACCGCGTTTGCTCAGCGTTTGGTGTTGGCGGCGGACAAGATGCCGTTGCACAGCAGCATGGCGCGGCTGCTGTTAACCCGGGCGGTGGCGTTGACATTTCGCTATCGCTCCGGCTTTCCGGTGTGCGAACAGGCCGTGATCCAATACTTGCGGCGGGTTCAATTAAGTCAGGCGGCGCAGGTAGGGGCGCTGTGGGCCATGGCCGATGCCATGGCATGGCAGAACGCCACGCCGCCGGACATGCGCATTAATTGTGATCGTCTGGCCGAACAGGCCGACGTAAAGTTGACGCTGGACTTGGTGAAGGCCCGGCAACTGCGTGCGGCGCTGACCCTGGTGCGTTTGATGCCGCGGCATGCGGCGTTGGCAATTCGCCAGGACCCGCTGTTGTTTGGGCAGATGAACATGGCGCGAAATTTGGTTTTGCGCACGCGTGTGATGATGCATTATCTGGCCGGGCAGTACCGGGCAATTGCACACGGGGCGCCATCCGCGGCCTTGCCGCTGTATCTGTATGCCCGATTTGTGCATCCCATGCCGGCCATGCGCGCCCGCCTGATAAATTGGCAACCCGGTGGTCTGCCCGCCAATTTAGAACGTGCCATGGACTTGGCGCGACACGACCCTGACCAACTGTACATGGCGGCACGGTTGTTGACCGCCGCCGCGCATGATCTGCCCAGCGGCATTATTCGCGACCGCACGCTTTACCAGGCATGCATTGACTACCACCGCTACATTTTCAACCGCATGACGCGGCGGCATCGGGTGAAACGCACCTTGGCGCGCATTCACCTGCAGCATGTGTTGGCTGAAGGCGCCAGCCCGGCGCCAGGCATACACCCATTCCACGATACATGGCTGGGGGATCCGTTTGCGCCCAAGATCGTCCCGCCGTTGCCCGCCCGAACGATGGCGGCGGGCAGCGCTTGATGATCAGCCGCATTGGGCCCGGCAACACTGGCGCGTCCGCGGATTAAAAAAGGCCGAGGCACCAATGGAGCGACGTGAAGACGTGCGGCGCCCCGCGAGACGTTTTTTTGCCGACCAGCACGACCGCACCGCGAATTAGAATAAAACGCTGAGGCGCAGAGAGCGCTGAGTACGGACGGGAGGGGCGGTCGAGGGATCGGAGCGCCATGCGAATGGTAAGCATTGTCATGCCCAATATCCGCTTTCCGCCAGTCATGGTTTATTCCATCAGGTATGCCGCTTGATAAGCAATGCCAGGGGCGCCAGTGCGATGACTCCGGATGCCAACGCCATTCGGCGCTTTTTGTTCCGTCTTTTCACCTTGCCATGCACGAACGGCACGTTGTAACGATCGGCCGGGTATTTCATGGGGCCGTCTTCGCGCGCCGCGATGGACACATATGCGGGGGTTCCATGAGCCACTGGCGCCGCCGTGGCGGCCGTGCGTCGGCTCGCGTGTTCGCCTGTGAAGCCTGGCCGTGCCGGCCGCGTGGCCGGCCCGGCCGTCGCGCCCGCCGTGGCGCCGGGGCCCTGGCCTTCGTGTTCGCCTTCGGGTTTGAACACGCGGATATGTTGGGCGTTTTTTGATGGCACAATGGGGGTTCCATCCCGCTGGGCGTATACTTTGGTAAACTCGGCGCCGAACAGCATCAGGATCGATGAATAGTAAATAAATAAAAGCAGGATGACCAATGAGCCCGTGGCGCCGTACACGGAACTGGTGCTGGACCGCGCCACGACATATCCCAATATCCAGCGGCCCAGCGTAAACAAAACGGCCGTTACGCCGGCGCCAATCAGCACGTCTTTCCAGCGGATCTCCGCATCGGGTAGAATTCTGAAGAGGGCCGCGAAAATGCCGGTGAACACCACAATGCAGACAAGAATATTGATAATTTGCAGAGCCAGGGGCGAAAGATTGAAAACGCGGTGGCCCATGCCGGAGATGATTGGTTCTGAAAAAATGGAGGCCAGCAGCAGCGCCGCCACCACCAGCACGAATAAAAACGTTGGCAGCCGATCCTGCAAGACGCCCTTGACGCCGCGCCCGGGCTTCGCCTCAACGTGCCAAACAGTATTCAGCGCTTCCTGCAGGGCACTGAAAAGCGTGGTGGCCGCGTAAATGAGGAAAAGAACGCCAAGGGTTATCTGCCAAACCCCCGCGCCCATGGAACTGCGGGCTTTCGCCACCATGGCCATAATGGGTTTGACTGTGGCCGCGGGCAACAGGCGCGACAGCTCAACCCGTAAATGGTGCTGCGCACTGCCCTGCCCGTACACCACGCCCACAATGGCCACGGCAATTAGCAACAAAGGCGCAATGCAAAATATTCCGTAATAGGCCAATGCCGCGGCCTGCGTCATGACGCGATCACGCGACCATGCGGCATACGTCTCCTTGAGCATGGTCCAATAGCCTTTTTTATCCATGGTCGGCGCTCCGCAGTTCGTCCGTCCGGGAAATTCCCCGTGCTCTGGAGTAATGCAAGATTCGTGCCGAAGGCGCCGCCGCGTTGGGCCATCAGAGCCTGAAGCGTTAGCGAGGGACGGCGAAATCGCCCGCGATCGCGGGAGCGGTTAGTGCCGGCGCCGAGGCCGCCTTAAATTGTCATCATGCCGCAAAGCGTCATCATGCGGTGTATTAGCGCCCGCGTTAGCGGTCAATCGTCGCCATGTTGTGCTGGGCATAACGCTCACCGGAAACGTTTCCCGGCGCCAGCGCTGCATCGAGCGCTTTCATCTCTTCGGTATTCAACGCAATGGCCGCAGCGGCCAAATTCTCTTCCAGATATTTCCGTCACA